>NZ_JBHVDI010000085.1:0-15664 GCF_042802875.1 Kocuria sp. NPDC057446
CCGCGGGGGCGCTCGCGGCGGCGCTCACCGGAGGGCCCCGGCCGCGCGCGTCCCGCTGCCCAGCTGCGCCCACGCGTCCTCGGGCGCGGCGGAGGCCGGCACGACGACGACGGACCAGCCCGCCGCCTCGAGCACCCCCGCCCCGTCCGGGACGTGGCCGGGGGAGGAGGTCACCAGCACCGCGCTGCCCGCGGCCGCCCGCTGCGTGCCGCCCAGCACCCGCTCGGCGGCCGCCGCGGAGAGGTCGCCCGAGACCAGCAGCACGGGGTGCACCAGGCCGTCGCGGTCGAACCGGTCGGCCAGCGCGTCCTCGGCCGGTCCGCCGGTCCTTCCCCCGACGGGTCCTCCGCGGGATGCCGGCCCGCGGGTGCCGGTCCCGTCCCGGCCCGCTCCGGGGGTCTCCGGTCCGCGGTCCGGTGTCCCACCGGCCGTTGTTCCGCCGGTCGCCGGCCCGCCGGTCGTTGCCCCCCGGGGCGCGGGCTCGGGGCGGACCCGGGCCAGCCCGTGCCGGGCGTCCTCGGCGCCGTCGTCGGTGACGGCGAGGGCGTGGGCGGGAGCGAGCGCGGCGTCGTCGTCGTCCTCCCCGCCGCGGGGCAGGGGGCGGCCGAAGGTGTCGAGGGCGTGCAGGGCGGTCTCGCGCTGGGTGAGGTGCTCGAGCACGGCGGCGGTGAAGGACACGGCCCACTCGAACTCGGCGGTGCTGGGGAGCACGCCGGCCCACAGGCGCTCCCCGGGCCAGGAGGTCTCGTCGCGGTCCAGGACCAGGGTGAGGCGGCGGGTGCTGCGGGGGTCCTCCTGACGGACCATCAGGTGGCCGTGCTTGGCGGAGGCGGCCCAGTGCACCCGGCGCATCGGGTCGCCGTGCCGGTACTCGCGGGTGGTGACGTTGTCCGGGCCCGGCTGGGGCTGGGCCGTCCGGGAGGGGTCGGTGCCGGACTCCCGCAGCCGGTCGGCGCTGATCTCCGGCAGCTCCACGGCGTCCGGCGCCACGTGCAAGGACGTGCGCTCGGAGGCGTCGAGCAGCTCGGCGGCGAGCCCGAACGGGTCGGCGACCCGCACGGTGGCCGGTCCCAGGGCGTACACGCCGCGGCGGCGCGGGCGCACGGTGTAGGCGGCGGGCTCCCCGCCGGCCTCCACGACCAGCTCGCGGTCCCCGCCCAGCGGTTCCGGCACCGTCTCGTGCACGGCGACCGCCCCGGTCACCGTCCCGCCGCGCCGGGTCCGGTGCCGCACGCGCAGCCGCACCACGGCGGAGTCCCCGGCCGTCACCAGCGCCGGGTCCACCCCACGCTTGAGCAGCACCCGCGGCTTCACCACGTACAGGGACAGCGCCGCGAACAGGGGCGCACCGCCGAGGAAGAGGGCCAGCGCCAGCACGTCCTTGCGGCCCAGCCAGGTGGCCAGCAGCAGGCACAGGGCGCCCGCCCCGAGGAAGGCCCAGCCGCGCCCCGTGAACCGGGCGCGGGAGTCCACGGGCTGCTCCGCCCGCTCGCCCTCCGCCGTGGTCCGGCCGCGCGTGCGCCCCGGCTCCGGCCGGGACCTCATCGGGACCGGGGGGTGTGCTCGGCCGGGACCCGCACCTCGTCCAGCACCGCCCGCACCAGCTCCTCCGCGGAGTCCGTGCCCGCACGGCGGTCCAGGATCAGGCGGTGGGCGAGCACCGGCACCGCGACCGTCCGCACGTCGTCGGGCAGGACGTACTCGCGCCCGCTCAGCGCGGCCTCCGCGCGGGCGGCGGCCTGCAGCTGGAGCAGCGCCCGGGGGCTGGCGCCCAGCCGGATCTGGGGGTGCGAGCGCGTGGCCTGGCCCAGGGCCACGATGTAGGCGCGCACCGCGTCCGAGACGTGGACGTCCCGCACGTGCGCCACCAGGCGGGCCGCGTCCTCGAGGGAGACCACCGGCTGCAGCCCCTCCAGCGGGGAGACGCCACCGTGGTCGGTGAGCATCGTCATCTCCGCCGCGGTGTCCGGGTAGCCCATGGAGATCCGGGCCGTGAACCGGTCCCGCTGCGCCTCCGGCAGCGGGAACGTCCCGTCCATCTCCACCGGGTTCTGCGTGGCCACCACCATGAACGGGGTCGACAGCCGGTAGGTCGTGCCGTCCGCGGTGACCTGGCCCTCCGCCATGCACTCGAGCAGCGCGGACTGGGTCTTGGCCGAGGCCCGGTTGATCTCGTCCCCGATCACCACGTTGGCGAACACCGGGCCGGGCTTGAACTCGAACTCCCGCCGCGCCTGGTCGTACACCGACACGCCCGTGATGTCCGTGGGCAGCAGGTCCGGCGTGAACTGCACGCGCGCCACCGTCCCGCCGATCGCGGTGGCCAGCGTGCGCGCCAGCATGGTCTTGCCCACGCCCGGCACGTCCTCGACCAGCAGGTGCCCGCCGGCCAGCAGCACGCTCAGGGCCGTGCGCGCCGCCTCCGGCTTGCCGTCGATCACCGCGTTGATCCGGTCCAGGATCGCCTGCGTGTACTGGGGGAAGGACTCCATGGGCTCCTCGGCTTCCTGCTGGGGCGTCTGCTCCCAGTATGTCTGCCCGGCCCCAGCTCGTAGATTGGTCGGAGCCCGCGTGTTCCCCGAATCCCTTCCCGTTTCCCTTCCCTTCTCCGAGACCTCCTGAGGTGCCGCCCGTGACCGACCCCAACGCCACCCTTCTCGCCGCCTCCCTGTGGCCCGACCCCGCCGACCGACCCGCGCCCGGACCGGGTGGGGCGCCGGCCGCCTACGAGCCCGAGCGTTACACCGTGCCCGAGGACGTCCCCGCCGGGGAGGGCACCCGCCGCCGTTCCGCCCAGGCCGACGACGGGCGCCGCCGCAACCTCGCCCATCCGCCCGCGCCGGAGCCGCTGCCGCACCCGGTGGTCGACAACCACACCCACCTGGACCTGCAGGACGGCCGGGTCCAGGTCTCGGTCCGGGACGCCGCGGACGCCGCCGCCCTGGCCGGGGTGGGGGGACTCGTGCAGGTCGGCTGCGACGTGGCCTCCTCCCGCTTCGCGGTGGCCGCCGCCCAGGCCGACCCCCGGGTGCTGGCCGCCGTGGCGCTGCACCCCAACGAGGTCCCGAAGCTCGCGGCCGCCGGGACCCTCGACGAGGCGCTCGCCGAGATCCGGGCGCTGGGGGAGCACGACCGGGTCCGGGCCTTCGGCGAGACCGGCCTCGACCACTACCGCACCGAGGGGGAGGGGCGGGAGCACCAGAAGCGGTCCTTCCGGGAGCACATCCGCTTCGCCAAGGAGACCGGCAAGGCGCTGCAGATCCACGACCGGGACGCCCACGCCGACGTCGTCGCCGTCCTGCTGGAGGAGGGCGCCCCCGAGCGCACCGTGTTCCACTGCTTCTCCGGGGACGCCGAGCTCGCCCGGATCTGCAACGAGCACGGCTGGTACATGTCCTTCTCCGGGACCGTCACCTTCAAGAACAGTCACGACCTCAGGGCCGCGCTGCGCACCGCCCGCCCCGAGCTGGTGCTCACCGAGACCGACGCGCCGTTCCTCACCCCGCACCCCTACCGGGGCCGGCCCAACGCCAGCTACGTGGTCAACTACACGGTTCGCGGCATGGCCGACGTCCTCGAGCAGGAGCTGGAGCCGCTGTGCGAGCGACTCTGGGCCAACACGCTCGAGGTCTACGGCCCCTTCTGACCGGATCTTCGTCCCTCGCGCGGTTTCTCCTCCCGCCGAGTCCCTCGCCCCGGCCGAGTTCCCACGATGCGGCACTCATCGAGTGTGAGCCCCCAGGTCGCGGCGTCCCTCGCGCCGAGTCCCCACGCAGCGCAGCTCCTGCCCATCGAGTCCCCAGGGTCTGGCCGGGCTTCGGCGTCGAGCCCCCACGTTGCAGCAGCCGTCGATCTCGAGTCCCCCGTCTGGTCGCACGTCCCCAAGAAGTTTCTGGGGAATTGCGACCAGATGGGGGACTCGACGAACCAATTGGGGACTCGACGAGCCAGAAGCGATCTGCGGGGGATGGACGGCCGAGTGACGGCCAGGTCGCAGCCAGCTGATCACGGGCGAGAAGCCTGCTCGCAGCCGAACTGCCACGAGTTGACGGCCGATTCGCGGCCGACTGTTTCAGGACCAGCAGAGAGAGCGCGGCCAGTGAGCTCCTTCTCGGCGGCCGGCTGCGTGCCGGCGGTCGACCTGCGGTCGGTCCGCAACGAGCTGACGAGGACCGGGCAGTGGCCAGTGATGGATCGCGGGCGTCGGCGCTGAGCTGACTCGATGTCAGCGGGTGGCGGCCGAGCGGCGCAGCGCGGCCTCGATCCTGTCGACGGTCATGGCAGGGAGCCGAACGACGTCGTGCCATCCCACGCGGATCACGGTCCACCCCGCCTCCTGGATCTCGACCTCGCGCCGACGCTCGTTGCGGATCACGGTGGCGGGAGCGCCGTCGTACGTGCTCTCGCCGTCGAACTCGAGCACCAGCCGGTGTTCGGGCCATGCGAAGTCGGCTCGATAGGTTCCCGTCCGGCCCACGATCACCCACTGCAACTCCGGCGCGGGTAGTCCGGACTCCGCCAGCATGAGCCGGGTGAGCGTCTCGCCCACGGATTCGGAGCGGACGTCCATGGCGTCGAGCACGCGCTGGGCCCTGCGCACGCCACGCCGGCCCGCCCACTCCGTCAGTCGCTCCTCCAACCGGGTCCGGGTCAGACCGAAGCGCAGCGCCTGGTCGGCCAGGACCACGGCGTCAGTGAACGGCAGCAGCCGGGCGCAGTACAGCAGAGTTCGATCGCCAGTCGTGGCGCGGAGCCCGTCCATCGTGACGATGTCTGTCTCGGGGAGGCGTTCCTGGTGCCTGACCACTCCGGCGTAGCCGTTGTGGGTTCCCTGCCCCGGCCGGCTGAGGGTGTGGAGACGGGCCGGGACGCGTCGAAGATCGAGGCCCAGGACCAGCGCGGCCGAAGCGAGACAGAAGACGGGCGGCACCGAGGCAGCCCGGCTGAGTGCCCGGTGGCGGAGCAGCGCCTGCTCCTCCGGTCTGAGCCGCCTGACGGCCGCCGAAGCGGCGAAGTAGCCGGGGTGGATCCGCTGGAGCTCGCCGGCACGGATCCGGCGCCGGATCTCATGGCCGCTGAGGCCGGTGTCGTGCAGCTGGGCGAGGCTCAGGAGGTCGGTCATGAGCCGTTGATAGGTCAGACGGGGGGCCTGGTGGGACGGAGCAGCTGTGACAGGGGAGAAGGACGCGGCGGGGACACTCAGCACGGCCATGGGGAGCGGAGATGCTGTACCTGCTGAGTCCCCAATGCACTCGCATATCCCCATGCGGATTCGTGGGGATATGGACGGGCATTGGGGGCTCGGCGGCGGAGAGTGCCGGGAACTGGGGACTCGGCGGCGGAGGGGCGGCGTGGGCGGCCGATACGATGGGGCGGTGACAGAATCCACCGCGCCAGAGCCCGCCGCCCGCGCCCTGCTGGGCCCCGCGGAGATCCGGGCGCTCGCCGAGCAGCTCGGGATCCGGCCGACCAAGACGCTCGGGCAGAACTTCGTGATCGACCCCAACACGATCCGGCGGATCATCGCCGCCGCGCGGCTGGGCGAGCACGAGACGGTGCTCGAGGTGGGACCGGGACTCGGCTCGCTGACCCTCGGGCTGCTGGACGTGGCCGAGCGGGTCGTGGCCGTCGAGATCGACCCCCCGCTGGCGGCGCAGCTGCCGCACACGGTGGAGCGGCTGCGCCCCGAGCTCGCCGGGCGGCTGACCGTGCTCGAGCAGGACGCCCTGCGCGTCGAGGAGCTGCCCGCCGAGCCGACCGCCCTGGTGGCGAACCTGCCCTACAACGTGGCCGTCCCGGTGCTGCTGCACCTGCTGGCGCGCTTCCCCTCGATCGGCCGCGGGCTGGTCATGGTCCAGGAGGAGGTCGCCGACCGGCTGGCCGCGGCGCCGGGCTCCAAGGTCTACGGGGTGCCGTCGGTCAAGGCCTCCTGGTACGCCGAGGTCACCAAGGCCGGGACCATCGGCAAGAACGTGTTCTGGCCGGCGCCGAAGATCGCCTCGGGGCTGGTGCGCCTGGTGCGCCGCGAGCAGCCGGTGGCGGACGTGGACCGGGAACTGGTCTTCGCGGCGGTGGACGCGGCCTTCGCCCAGCGGCGGAAGACCCTGCGGGCCGCCCTGGCCGGGTGGGCCGGCTCCGCCGCCGCGGCGGGGGAGGTCCTCGAAGCGGCCGGGATCGACCCGGGGGAGCGCGGGGAGAAGCTCGACGTCCACGCCTTCGCCCGGATCGCGCAGGCCGGCGCCGCCGCGGGACTCACCGCGGGGGTGCGCGGCGCGTGAGCACGTTGCGGCTCGCGGAGCGCCGGGGCCCCGGCACGGTCGACCTGAAGCGGACCACGGGTCCGACGGCGGGGGTGCGCGGCGGATGACCACCACGCTGCTCACCGAGCGCGCCGGGGCGCCCGGGAAGGTCAACCTGTTCTTCGCCGCGGGCCCGCCCCGCCCGGACGGCTGCCACGACGTCGCGAGCCTGTACTGCGCGGTCGGCACGGGGGAGACCGTGACGGCCACGCTGACCCGGGGCGCCGGCACCGCTGTGGGCGTGGCGGCGGTCCCGGGCTCGCTCGTGGCCCAGCAGCTGGACCGGGGAACCTTCTCCCTGGAGGCGGTGCCCACCGACGGGTCGAACCTGGCGGTCCGGGCGGCGGAGGCCGTGCTGGCCCGCTTCCCGCCGCTGCCGGGCGGGCTGCACCTGCAGATCGACAAGGCCGTGCCCGTGGCCGGTGGCATGGGCGGGGGCTCCGCGGACGCCGCGGCGGCCCTCCTCGCCGTGAACCGGCTCGCCGCCCGCGTCTCGGGGCGCCCCGCGCTCGACGACGACGCGCTGCTGCAGCTCGCTGCCGGTCTCGGCGCCGACGTGCCGTTCGCGCTGACGGGCGGAGCCGCGGTCGGCACCGGGACGGGCGCCCGGCTGCGCCCGGTGGCGGTCGGGGCGCCGCTGCACCTGGTCCTCGTGGCGGCCGAGGCCGGGCTGTCCACGCCGGCCGTCTATGCCGAGCTGGACCGGCTGCGCGCCGAAGAGGAGGTCCCGCCGCCGCGGCTGCCGCAGGTCCTCGAGGAGCACCTCGCGGCGGGGTCGGCCGCGGCGCTGGCCCCGCTGCTGGCCAACGACCTGCAGCCGGCGGCCCTGTCCCTCGCGCCGCAGCTGGAGCCCGTGCTGGCCGCAGGAGCGGCCGCCGGCGCCCTGGCGAGCTTCGTGTCCGGGTCCGGGCCCACGGTGGCGCACCTGGTGGCGGACGCCGCCGCGGCCGAGGACCTCGCGGACGTGCTCAGGGGCCAGGGAGCGCCCGCTCTCGCGGTGCGTGCTCCTTGACCCCTGGCCTCCGGCCGCCGGCGCCTGGATCTGACCTGACCTCCCGGGTCCAGGCGGCGCCGGCGGACGCTCGGCGGGGCGCCGGCGCGCGCCCCGCGGCGGACCCGCCTCAGCCCACGAGCACCTGCTCGTGCTGCAGCAGGTCCAGAAGATAGGAGCCGTAGCCGCTCTTCAGGAGGGCCTCGGCCCGGTCGTGCAGCTCGCCGTCGGTGAGCAGGCCCATCCGCCAGGCGACCTCCTCCGGGCAGCCGATGGAGAGTCCCTGCCGGGACTGGACCGTGCGCACGAAGGCGCTCGCATCGGCGAGGGAGTCGAAGGTGCCGGTGTCGAGCCACGCGGTGCCGCGGTCCAGCAGCTCCACGTGCAGCTCCCCCCGCTCGAGGTAGAGCCGGTTGAGGTCGGTGATCTCCAGCTCTCCGCGGGCGGACGGCCGGAGCCCGCGGGCCATCTCGATCACCCGGTTGTCGTAGAAGTACAGACCGGGGATCGCGTACGGGCTGCGCGGGCGCTCGGGCTTCTCCTCGATCGAGACGGCCCGCCGGTCGTCGTCGAACTCGACCACCCCGTAGGCCGTGGGATCGGCCACCCGGTAGCCGAACACGGCGGCGCCCGTGATGTCCCGGAAGCGGCGCAGCCGCGTGCCCAGCCCCGGACCGTAGAAGATGTTGTCGCCGAGCACCAGGCACACGGGGTCGTCGCCGATGTGCCCGGCACCGAGGACGAAGGCCTGCGCGAGGCCGTCGGGGCTCGGCTGGACCGCGTAGTCGATGGAGACCCCGAACCGGGTGCCGTCGCCCAGCAGGCTCCGGAACTGCGGACCGTCCTGGGGCGTGGTGATGATCAGGATCTCCCGGATCCCCGCGAGCAGCAGGGTCGAGAGCGGGTAGTAGATCATCGGCTTGTCGTACACCGGCACCAGCTGCTTGCTGATGCCCTGCGTGATCGGATGCAGGCGGCTCCCCGTGCCGCCCGCCAGAATGATGCCCTTCATGAGTCCCTCAACCTTCCCCCAGGTATTCGCTAAAGTAACTGTATGAGATCCAATATTCTGGCGCGTCCCCCGTTGTGCCCACCCGTCGCCGCCCACGCGGCACCGTAGGCTCGCGGCCATGTCTCATCTGCTCATCACCGGAGGGGCCGGCTTCATCGGCTCCAACTTCGTCCGTCACGTCCTGCGGGAGACCGGCCACCGGGTCACGGTCCTCGACCGGATGACCTACGCCGCCAACGAGGCCTCGCTCGCGGGCCTGGACCCGCAGCGCTTCCGGCTCGTGGTGGGGGACGTCGCCGACGCCGAGGTCGTGGACGGCCTCGTGGGGTCGGTCGACGCGGTGGTGCACTTCGCCGCGGAGTCGCACAACGACAACTCGCTCAGCGATCCCTGGCCGTTCGTGCACACCAACCTCCTCGGCACCTACACCCTGCTCGAGGCCGTGCGCCGGCACGGGGTGCGGTTCCACCACGTCTCGACCGACGAGGTCTTCGGCGATCTGGCGCTGGAGGACCCGCAGCGTTTCACCGAGGACACCCCCTACAACCCGTCGAGCCCCTACTCCTCGACGAAGGCGGGCTCGGACCTGCTGGTGCGGGCGTGGGTGCGCTCCTTCGGGGTCGAGGCGACGTTGAGCAACTGCTCCAACAACTACGGTCCGTACCAGCACGTCGAGAAGTTCATCCCCCGCCAGATCACCAACGTCCTGTGGGGCGTCCGGCCCAAGCTCTACGGCGAGGGCCGCAACGTCCGCGACTGGATCCACGCCGAGGACCACTCGACGGCCGTGCTGCGCATCCTGGAGGCCGGTGCGCCGGGGCGGACCTACCTGATCGGCGCCGACGGCGAGAAGGACAACCTCACGGTGCTGCGCACGCTCCTGCGGATCATGGGCCGCGACGAGGACGACTTCGACCACGTCCGGGACCGGGCGGGCCACGACCTGCGCTACGCGATCGACGGCACCCGCACGCGCGAGGAGCTGGGCTGGGAGCCCACGTTCACCGACTTCGGGACCGGGCTCGCGGACACGGTGGCCTGGTACACCGAGCACCGGGACTGGTGGGAGCCGGTCAAGGCCGCCACCGAGGCGAAGTACGCGGAGGCCGGCCAGTGAGCGCAGCGGAGCTGCGCGTCCGGAGCACGGCGATCCCGGGCCTGCTCCTGGTCGACGTCCCGGTGCACGGCGACAACCGGGGGTGGTTCAAGGAGAACTGGCAGCGGGCCAAGGCCGTGGCGGCCGGGCTGCCGGACTTCGGTCCGGTGCAGAACAACATCTCCTTCAACGGGGACCGCGGCACCACGCGGGGCATCCACGCGGAGCCGTGGGACAAGTACGTCTCCGTCGCCACCGGCCGGATCTTCGGCGCCTGGGTGGACCTCCGCGACGGGGAGACGTTCGGGACCGTGGTGACGTGCGAGGTCGGCCCGGACACCGCTGTGCTCGTGCCCCGGGGGGTCGGCAACGCCTTCCAGACCCTCGAGGACGCCACGGCGTACACCTACCTGGTCACCGACCACTGGTCGGCCGAGGCGCTGGACGAGTACAGCTTCCTGAACCTCGCCGACGAGACCGTGGCGATCGACTGGCCGGTCCCGCTCGAGCGGGCGCAGCTCTCGGACAAGGACCGGAAGCACCCCCGGCTGGACGCGGTCGACCCGCTCGCTCCGGCACCGGTGCTGGTGGTCGGCCGCACGGGCCAGCTGGGCCGTGCGCTCGTCGCGCTGCTGGAGGAGCGCGGAGTGCCCCACCGGGCCGTGGGCCGGGACGAGCTCGACCTCGCGGAGCCGGGCCGGTGGCCCGAGCCCTGGCGCACCGGGGTCGGCCTGCGGCGGTACCGCGCGGTCGTCAACGCCGCCGCGCACACGGCCGTGGACGAGGCCGAGACCCCGGAGGGACGCCCGAGCGCCTGGGCGGCCAACGCCACGGGTGTGGCCGCCCTCGCCGCGGCGTGCGCCGCCGCCGGCGTGCCGCTGCTGCACGTCTCCACCGACTACGTCTTCGACGGCGCGCTGCCGCTCGGCCAGGAGTACCCCGTCGACGCCCCGGTGGCCCCGCTGTCGGTCTACGGGCAGTCGAAGGCCGCCGGGGAGGCCGCGGTCCGGGCGCTGCCCCGGCACTGGGTGGTGCGCACCAGCTGGGTGATCGGCTCCGGGCGCAACTTCATCTCCACCATGGCCGGGCTCGCCGCCCGCGGCGTCGACCCGCGGGTCGTGGACGACCAGGTGGGGAGGCTGACCTTCGCCGAGGACCTCGCCGCCGGGGTGCTCCACCTGGTCGAGAGCGCGGCCCCGTACGGGACCTACCACCTCACGGGGGCCGGCGAGCCGCTGTCCTGGGCGCAGGTCGCGCGCCGGGTGTTCGAGCTCCTGGGTGCCGACCCGGACCGGGTCCACCCGGTGTCCACGGCCGAGTACACGGGGGAGCGGACGGGAGTCGCGCCCCGCCCGCGCAACAGCGTCCTGGAGCTGGCGGCGCTGCGCGCCACGGGCTTCGAGCCCCACGACCACCTGGAACTTCTGGGGACACGACTCCATGCGGACGGTGCCGCGGAGGCCCTCCGCGGCTGATCCGCCCCCTCCCGTTCGAAGGACCCCGCCGGAGCCCGGCGGGGTCCTTCGTGCCATCGGGGCCGCAGGGCCCCAGGCCAGGACGCGGTGCACGTCCGGGACGTCCCACCCGCCCCGCCTCCTGCCCGGCGTGCCCCGCGGACCGGCCGTGCGCCGGCGCCGGAGCGCGGTGCCGGAGCGCGTGCACCGGTCACCCGGCAGTGTGCAGCCGCTCACAGAACAGGGGACAAGAAAGATACAGATGCACTGAATTGCAACTGCTAACGTCCTGGCTATCGCAGGTGCACGGGGTCCTCGGGATCCCGACCGTCGCCCGCGATCGCCGGGGGAGGGGTTTCCCGGCGCACCACAGGGGGGAATCCGGCGGACGCAGATCCGCAGCGGACGAGGACGGGCCACGGGGATGGCTCCGGCCGTCCGGTGCGTCGTCCGGCCGGAGCCGAACGATCGGGGAACACGATGACATGCACCACACCATCCGGGCACGAGCCGGGAGCAGCGGCGTCGGCGCCGCGCTCCGTGGCCGCCTGGCGAAGGATCGGGACGGGCGGGCTGGCCGTCGTCCTGGCCGCGACCTTGTACGGCTGCTCGAGCGCGGACACCCAGGAGAAGCCGGCCTCCGAGGCCGGAGCCACCTCCGCCAGCAGCTCCCAGGACGACGCCGAGAGCCGGAACGGCTCCGAGGGTGGCACCGAGGCCCAGGACGACGCCGAGGGCCAGGACGACGGGACCCCGGAGGGAAACGGCGCCACGGCCGAGGAGACCGCCGAGGAGGTCGAGGCCCAGGTGGCCGAGGCCTTCCGGGCGGCGGCTGACGCCGAGCCGGGCGAGCCCGCGGTCGTCGAGGACGCGGGCACGGGCGAGGAGCGGCGGGCGACGGCCGAGACGGTCTCGCTGGACGAGCCCGCCAGCCCTGCCGAGGGCCTGGAGATCAGCATCGAGTCGACGGAACCCGTCCAGGCCGAGGGGATGGGCCCGGGCGGCATGTCCGGGCCGGCGGTCGCCGTCGTCGTCACCGTGCGCAACACCACGGACGCCCCAGTGGAGACCCTCGGCGGAACCGTCACGGTCTCCTACGGCCCGGACGCCCTGCCCGCGGACCTCACCCTCCAGCGGGGGGACCGGACCCTCCCGGACGTCGTGGCGGCGGGGCAGACGGTCTCCGGCACGTACACCTTCCTCGTCCCGGAGGACCAGCGCGAGAACCTGACGGTCACCGCCTCCTACCGCGCGTCCGATCCGGCCGTCGTCTTCACCGGCGGAGCGACGCGATGAGCGTCCGCCCGCTGCCCCACCACTCCAGCACTTCCCGCCAGGACCACGGAGGTCACCGCATGAAGAAGATCCTCGCCCCGGCCACCGGGCTGCTCCTCGTGGCCGGTGCCCTGGTGCCCGCCCCCGCCTTCGCGGACTCGGCCCCGGCGAATCCGCAGGACCCGCGGACGCCGGCGACCGTGACGGCGGACGCCCTGCCCACCGTGCAGATCAACGGCGTGGTGTGGGACCAGGCGATCGTCGGCAACACCGTGTACGCCGTGGGCCAGTTCACCTCCGCCCGGCCCGCCGGGGTCGCGGCCGGCCAGCAGGAGTCGCCGCGGGCCAACATCCTGGCCTACCGCCTGGACACCGGTGAGCTCATCAAGGAGTTCGCCCCCACCGCCAACGGGGTGGTGCGCTCCGTGGCGGCCAGCCCCGACGGCAAGCGCCTCTACATCGGCGGTGCGTTCACCACGATCAACGGGGAGACCCGCAACCGGATCGCCGCCGTGAACCCCACGACGGGTGCCCTCGACGCCGATTTCCGTCCCGCTCCGGACTCCCGGGTCAACGCGATCGTGACGGACGGCAAGACCGTCTACTTCGGCGGCTGGTTCTCCGCCGTCGGCAACCAGCCCCGCGCCCGGCTCGCCGCGGTCGACGCCACGACCGGTCAGCTGCGCGCCTGGACGCCCGCGGCCAACGGCCCCGTGGACGCCCTGGTGCTCTCCCCGGACGGGGCGAAGATCGTGGCCGGCGGCATGTTCACCGCGCTCAACGGGGCGTCCAACCCCGGCATGGGCATGGGCGCGCTCTCCACCGCGGACGGCCGCTCCCTGCCGTGGAAGGTCGGCTCGACCGTGCGCAACGGCGTGGGCGAGGGCGGCATCACGGCCCTGAGCACCGACGGGAAGCACGTCTACGGCACCGGCTGGACCTTCGGGCGCGACTCGAACTTCGAGGGCGCGTTCAAGGCGACGTGGGACGACGGCACCATCAAGTGGCTCGAGGACTGCCACGGCGACTCCTACGACGTGGTGCCCCACGCCGGGGTGGTCTACGTGGCGAACCACGCCCACAACTGCGAGTCCCTGGACGCCTTCACCGACTCGAAGCCGCGCTCCTTCTACCGTGCCAACGCCTTCAGCGAGGAGGCCACCGGGGTGCTGGGCAGCACGTACGACACCTACTTCGACTTCTCGGGCAACCCCGCCCCCAGCATGCTCAACTGGTACCCCGACCTCGAGGGCGGCTCCTACACGGGGCAGTTCCAGGCCGCGTGGACCGCCGAGGCCGCGGGCGACTACGTGGTCATGGGCGGGGAGTTCCCCCGGGTCAACGGCAAGGGCCAGCAGGGCCTGGTGCGCTTCTCCACCCGGGCCAAGGCGCCGAACGCGGTGGGTCCCCAGCCCGGCGGCGCCGGCATGGGCCTGACGGCGTCCTCCCACAGCGGCGGCACGGTGAGCCTCACCTGGACGGCCGCCTCGGACCAGGACAACGAGAACCTCACGTACCGCATCATCCGCGACGGCAACACGGCCCAGCCCGTGGGCGAGGTCAGCGGCAAGCACCGCTTCTACACCCGTGCCCGCATGGGCTTCACCGACCTGACCGCGGGGGCGGGGCGCGCGCACACCTACCAGGTCGTGGCCGTGGACCCCACCGGACGCAGCGTCTCCTCGACGCAGGTGCCGGTCACCACCGCCGGCGGCGCCACGCCCACCGGCTACACCCGGTCCGTGCTGCTGGACACGCCCACCCACTACTGGCGCATGGGCTCCCTCACGGCGGGCCTCGTCGACGTGGCGGGCGGGGCGCCCCTGTCCCCGGACGGGCAGATCTCCGGGCCCGTGGCCGGGACCGTGGTCGGGTCGAAGGACGCGACGAGCTTCTCGCGCACCAACACGACGCAGCCGGGCGGATTCGCCACCACGAAGCAGATCGAGATCGCCCCGCAGTCCTACACGGCGGAGACCTGGGTCAAGACCACGACGAAGACCGGCGGCAAGATCCTCGGCTTCTCCAACTCCACCACGCGCACGCAGAGCACGATCGACCGGCAGCTGTGGATGAGCAACGACGGCCGCCTGCACGCCGGCATCTATCCCGACCGGGCCGTGGTGGCCTCCTCGGCCAAGTCCTACAACGACGGCAAGTGGCACCAGGTGGCCATGACGCTCGGCGCCGACGGGCTGATCCTCTACGTGGACGGCGAGAAGGTCGCGCAGAACACCAGCGCCCGGACCGCCCAGTACTACGACGGCTACTGGGGCCTGGGCGGCGGCAGTCTCCGCAACTGGCCCAACGCACCGACCACGACCGACTTCACCGGGCACGTCGACGACACCGCGATCTTCGGCCGCGCGCTTCCCGCCGACCGGATCCGCGCGCACTTCAGCGCGGCCGGCACCGGAGCCAGCGAGGCCCTGCCGCCCACGGCGTCGTTCACCCAGCAGAGCACGGACCTCACCGTCGCGGTCGACGCGTCCGGGTCGAAGCCGGGAAGCGCCGAGCTGAAGACCTGGACCTGGGACTTCGGCGACGGCTCGACCGGCACGGGTGCCAAGGCCTCGCACGCCTACGCGAAGGCGGGCACCTACACGATCAAGCTGACGGTGCAGGACGCCGACGGCCGCACCGGGACCGCCACCCGGTCCGTGACCGTCACGGCTCCGGCACCTGAGCCGGAGCCGGAGGTTCCGGTGGAGCCGGGGGTGCTGGTCGATGACGCCTTCGATCGCACCGGCAGCGGTTTCGGCTCTCCGGGGGAGGGGATGTCCTGGAGCCCGTGGGGTTCCAAGGCCACGCTGTCCACGGCCGAAGGCGCCGGGCAGATCGCGTGGTCGGCGGCCTCGGCCTCGGCCTCGGCGCGGTTGAACGGGCTGAGCCAGCTGGACTCCGATGTGCGGACCACGGTGCGCTTCGCCGATGCGCCCAACGCCGGTGGCGGGTACTTCTCGGTCCAGTCCCGCCGGTCGGGCAGCGACTACTACAGCGCGACGCTGCGGGCCCGCACGGGTGCCTCGGCCGAGCTGTCCCTGCGCCGGTCGGTGGGGGGCAAGGAGGAGGTGCTGCGCACGGTGCCGCTGGCGGATCTGTCGGTGGCCCGGGACAAGGAGCTCACGGTGCGCTTCGAGACGGTGACGGCTCCTGACGGCGCCGGGTCCGTGCTGCGGGCGAAGGTCTGGGAGAGCGGGGCGAAGGAGCCGGAGCAGTGGCAGGTCGTGGTCGAGGACTCCACCGCGAGCCTGCAGCGGGCCGGGGTGTTCGAGCTCAGCTACTACGTCTCGGCCTCGGCGACCAACGCTCCGGGCACGCTGAGCGTCAACCACTTCACCGCACGCACCAGCAAGTGGACCGATGCGGCACCGGCACCGGAGCCCGCTCCCGAGCCCAAGCCGGAGCCCGAGCCCAAGCCGGAGCCCGAGCCCGAGCCGGCGCCGGAGCCGGAGGTTCCGGTGGAGCCGGGGGTGCTGGTCGATGACGCCTTCGATCGCACCGGCAGCGGTTTCGGCTCTCCGGGGGAGGGGATGT
>NZ_JBHVDI010000086.1:0-15427 GCF_042802875.1 Kocuria sp. NPDC057446
GCCCCCTCCACCGGGAGGGGGCCGGCCGCTGTCGTCCCGGTGCGACGACGGCGCGGGCCCCGCGCCGCCCGGAGTTGCTAACCTTGGACACTGACCCGCCACACCGGGCCGGGCCGCGGCCCGCGGCGCAGGCCGCGGCGCACCGGCCGCCTCCCTCGACGAAAGCAGCTTTCGACCCGTGTTCAATTCACTGTCCGACCGGTTGACCGCCACCTTCAAGAACCTCAAGGGCAAGGGACGCCTGACCGAGGCGGACGTCGACGCCACCGTGCGGGAGATCCGCCGCGCCCTGCTCGACGCCGACGTCGCCGTGCCGGTCGTGCGGGAGTTCACCGCCGCGGTCAAGGAGCGCGCCCTCGGGCTCGAGGTCTCCGAGGCGCTGAACCCCGGCCAGCAGGTCGTGAAGATCGTCAACGAGGAGCTGCAGAACATCCTCGGCGGTCAGACCCGCCGGATCCGGATGGCCAAGACCGGCCCCACCGTCATCATGCTCGCCGGCCTCCAGGGCGCCGGCAAGACCACCCTGGCCGGCAAGCTCGGCAAGTGGCTCAAGGGCCAGGGGCACCGTCCCCTGCTCGTGGCCTCCGACCTCCAGCGGCCCAACGCGGTCACCCAGCTCCAGGTCGTCGGCGAGCGCGCCGGGGTGCCGGTCTACGCCCCGCACCCGGGCACCACCTCGGAGTTCGACGACCCCACGGGCGACCCCGTGCAGGTCGCCCGGGACGGGGTGGCCCAGGCCCGCGCGCGGCTGCACGACGTGGTCGTCGTGGACACCGCCGGCCGCCTCGGCATCGACGAGGCCCTCATGGCGCAGGCCCGCGACATCCGCGACGCCGTCCAGCCCGACGAGGTGCTCTTCGTCATCGACGCGATGGTCGGCCAGGACGCCGTGAACACGGCCCAGGCCTTCAACGAGGGCGTCGACTTCACGGGCGTGGTCCTGTCCAAGCTGGACGGCGACGCCCGCGGCGGCGCCGCCCTGTCCGTGGCCTCCGTGACCGGCAAGCCCATCATGTTCGCCTCCACCGGCGAGGGCGTCGACGACTTCGAGCAGTTCCACCCCGACCGGATGGCCTCGCGCATCCTGGACATGGGCGACGTGCTCACGCTGATCGAGCAGGCCGAGAAGCAGTGGGACCGCGACGAGGCCGAGAAGATGGCCCGGAAGTTCACCGACCAGGAGGACTTCACGTTCGAGGACTTCCTCGCCCAGATGCAGCAGCTGCGCAAGATGGGGTCGATGAAGAAGATGCTCATGATGATGCCGGGCGCAGCCGGCATGCGCGAGCAGCTCGAGAACTTCGACGAGCGCGAGATCGACCGCGTCGAGGCCATCGTCCGGTCCATGACCCCGCACGAGCGGGTGGCGCCCAAGATCATCAACGGCTCCCGCCGCGCCCGCATCGCCAAGGGCTCGGGCGTCACCGTCTCCGAGGTGAACCAGCTCATGGAGCGCTTCGCCCAGGCGCAGAAGATGATGAAGCGCCTGGCCCAGGGCAAGGGCGTGCCCGGCATGCCCGCCGGCATCCCCGGCATGCCCGGCGCGGGCGGCGGCCCGAAGAAGGGCAAGGGCAAGGGCGCCGCGAAGAAGGGCGGCTCGCGCTCCGGCAACCCCGCGAAGCGCGCGCAGGAGAACGCGGCCCTCGACCGGCAGCGGAAGCAGAAGGCCCCCGCGGGCTCGGCGTTCGGCGCCGCCCCGGGCCAGCCGGACCCGGCGGACCTGAACCTGCCCAAGGGCTTCGAGAAGTTCCTGGGACAGTGACCGCGCCGTGAGCTCCTACCTGTCCCAGAGCGAGCTGAAGCAGTTCGTCGACTCCCTGCCGACCCGCCGGCTCGCCGCGGAGGCCCTCATCCGCGACCCCGAGGGCCGCGTGCTCCTCGTGGAGCCCAACTACAAGTCCGACTGGACCGTGCCCGGGGGCACGGTGGAGGCGGGCGAGGACCCCCGCACCGGGTGCTTCCGCGAGGTCGTCGAGGAGGTCGGCCTGCACCTGCCCGCGGGCCGGCTGCTCGTCGTCCACCACGGCGTGGCCATGGGTCTGTGGGGGGACTCGGTCTCCTTCGTCTACGACGGCGGGGTCGTCGCCGCCGACACGCCCATCACCGTCCAGGAGGAGGAGCTGCTCAGCCACCGCTGGACGGCCCCCGAGGAGCTGGACCGGTACCTGCGGCCCGGGCTCGCCCGCCGTCTGCGGGCGGGGCTGGACGCCCTCGAGGACGGCACCACGACCGAGCTCGTCGACGGACCCGCCTGAGCGGATCGGCGCTCCCGGGCACCCTCCCGGCCCCCGGGGGCCGTGGCGGCGACGGCGTAGCATGGACGCCATGACCTCACTCCCCGCCGACGACATCGCATCCCCCACCTCCGCGTGGGACCTGGTCCCCGCCACGGTGCTGTGCGCGACGGGGGCCACCGCGCCCGAGGGTCCCGGGCCGCGCCCGAGCGGCGAGGGGATGCGCCGGGTCATCGCGCACCACCGCCTGGTCGGGGCCTGCGCCGAGGGCCCCCGGGCCACGCAGCTGATGTTCCTGGCCGACGCCGAGGGCCGGCTGGCCCGGGCCGCCGAGGACGGCTCCGTGGAGCCCGGGTGCACGCTGGACGAGCTCTCCGGGACCTTCGTGCGGATGACCGGCCGGCCGCTCGAGCCCGAGGACCCGGGGCTGCGCCGGGTGCTGCTCGTCCGCCTGGACGCCCCCGAGCTGCCCGTGCTGGCGGCCCTGTCCGGCACCGGGTTCACCGCCGTGTCCCGGCACGGCTGGTCCGTGGTGGTCTTCGACGCGGAGGTCGACTTCTGGGCCGTGCGGACCGGTCTCGCCGAGACCGCCGTCGCGCTGTCCTCCGACGGGGCCACGCGCTCCGTCGAGGTGCTGCTGGCCGGGGAGGACCCCGCGTCCGTCACCGACCTCGAGGCGGCCGACGCCGTGTGCGCCCTCGAGTGGGGCCCCGAATGGCTCCCCGCGGGCGGGGTCCCCGCCGAGGCCGGGCCGACGCCCGCCGCGCAGTTCGAGCACGACCTGGTCCGGCTGTGCTCCGGCGGGACCTCGGAGCTGCAGATCGAGTCCGTGGCCTCCGTCTTCGACCTCGACCCGGCCGAGACCAACCGGCTGCGCAACTACGTGCAGGGGGAGTCCACCGACCTGGTCCTGGAGTCCGTCCTGCAGCTGCTGGGCCTGCCCGTGCTCGCCGCCAAGGTCGTCGAGGGCCGCCGGGAGCTCACGGGGACGGAGGGCGCCGAGCACTACGAGCCCACGGGCGTGGGCGCGGCCCTGTTGCGGGGGATGACCACCGAGCCCACCGGCGACGGGCTGTTCGCGCGGTACCAGCGGGCCCTCGTCCGCCGTCCCGAGCTGCTCCTGGCCGTGGCGGGCACCGAGACCGCCCTCGGGGTGGGGCTCGCCGGGGCGGCCCGGCGCGGCGGGGCCGGGGCGCGCGTGCTCGGCACCCTCTCCGCGGCGCTGCTCGCCGACGCCGCCGCCGAGAGCGCCTACTACGCCGCCCTGCGCGGCGCCCGCCGCCGGCGCACCGAGGAGATCTCCGGGACCGCCGGACCCGCGGACCGGGTCCCCGGCACGCCCCCCGCCCCGGGCTCGCGGGCGCGGCTGCGCCGCTTCTTCGGGCTGCACCGCGGCTGAGCGTCCCTCGGCCTCCGCCGCGGGACGGAGTCCCGCACCGCCGCGGCGGGCTACCGTGGGACCGTGCACACCCGACCCGCCGCCGACCCGGACACCGCCCCGCACGCCGACCCGGTCGCCGCCCCGGCCCCCGGAACGGATACCGCCCCGGAGCCGGCCCGGCGGGCACCTCTCGCCGCCCGGGTGACCGCCTGGCTGAACGACCCGGAGGACCCGTTCTGGACCCGGCCCGCGCCCACGGCGGCCCAGCGCCGCAACGACGTGCTGGCCGCCCTCGGCTTCCTGCTGATCGCACTGCTGGCATCGGTGCTGGTGCACAGCTACGCAGGACTGGCGGAGGGGGACGAGCCCTGGCGCTTCTACCTCAGCACCGTGCTCATCGTGGCGCCCCTGGCCCTGCGCCGGCGCTTCCCGCTCCCGGTCGTGGTCGCGTCCTCCGCGCTGTTCCTGGGCCTGACCTACGCGAGCCCCACGGCCGCGATGACCCTGCCCTTCCAGGGCGCCTACTTCGCCGCCCTGTACGCCGCCGTCGCCTGGTCGCGCGACCGCCAGGCCCTGTGGGTCGCGATGTCGGTGGTCGTGGGGACCATGGGCCTGTGGCTGCTGGGCGCCTTCACCATCACCAACGCCTACGCGGACTTCCTGACCGGACTGGGCGAGGTGGACGGGCCGCTGCCCCAGCTGCCGGCCTACGCCGTGTTCACCCTGCTCATGAACGTCGTGTACTTCGGCGGCGCGGTGCTCGCCGGGCGCGCGTCGTGGCGTGCCGCGCTGCAGCAGCACCGCCTCGCGGCCCAGGCGCAGCAGATCCGGGAGCAGTCCGCGGAGATCGCCCGCCGCGCCGTCGTCGACGAACGGCTGCGCATCGCCCGGGAGCTGCACGACGTCGTCGCCCACCACGTGTCCGTGATCGGCATCCAGGCCGGTGCCGCGCGCAAGGTCCTGGACCGGGACCCCGCCGCCGCGACCACGGCCCTGCGCACCATCGAGGGCTCCAGCCGGACCGCCGTGGGGGAGATGCGCCAGCTGCTCGGCGTGCTGCGCGCGGACGGCGAGGAGGGCCTCCCGGGCCCCGGCGCCACGGCCGCCGCGCGCCGGCCCGACCCCGGTCTCGCCGACATCGCCGACCTCGCCCGCCGGCACGCCGAGAACGGGCTCGCGGTGGACGTCCGCACGGTCGAGGACGTCCCGGGTGACCTGGACAGGATCCCCCCGGCGCTCGGTCTCTCGGCGTTCCGGTGCGTCCAGGAGTCCCTGTCGAATGTGATCCGCCACTCCACGGCCACCACGGCGTCCGTGACCCTGCGCACCGGCCGCGGTCCGGAGGGACCGTGGTTCGAGCTCGAGGTGCTGGACGACGGCTCGCCCCGCCGCGGCACCGCCGGAACGGGCTTCGGCCTGCAAGGACTGCGCGAGCGCGTCCGGCTGCACGGCGGGGAGGCGGAGATCGGGCCGCGCTCGGGCCGGCCCGGCTGGCGGGTCCGCACCCGTTGCCCCCTGCCGGGCGGCGGGCCCGCCGGGAACGCCCCGGACGCCGGCTCCGGCGCCGCGGACGCGATTCTGCGAGAATCGGGGGCATGATCCGCGTCCTGCTCGCCGACGACCACGCCCTCGTGCGCTCCGGCTTCGCCATGGTCCTGTCCGTCGAGGACGACATCGAGGTCGTGGCCCAGGCCTCGGACGGCGCGGAGGCCGTGGCCGCCGCCCGCGACGGGGCGGTGGACGTCGCCCTCCTCGACGTGCAGATGCCCGTCATGGACGGCATCGAGGCCACCCGCCGGATCGTCGGCACGGGGTGCGCCAAGGTGGTGATCGTCACCACGTTCGACCGGGAGGACTACCTCTTCGACGCACTCGCGGCCGGGGCCAGCGGCTTCCTGCTGAAGAACGCGGACCCGGACGACCTCGTCGAGGCCGTGCGCGCCGTGGCCGGAGGTCACGCGCTGCTCGCCCCCGAGGCGACCCTCCGCGTGATCCGCGCGCTGACCGCGGACGCCCCCGCCCCCACGCCCGAGGCCGCCCCCGCGCCCGCACCGCCCGACGCCGCGCGGCGCCGGGTCCTCGACTCCCTCACCGAGCGGGAGCACGAGGTGCTGCTGCTCGTCTCGGACGGCCTGTCCAACGCGGAGATCGCCCAGCGGCTGTTCCTCGGGCCGGCCACCGTCAAGACGCACGTGTCCAACATCCTCGCGAAGACGGGCTCCCGGGACCGCGTGCAGGCCGTCGTCTTCGCCCACCGGGCGGGTCTGGTCGGCTGAACCGGCTCCGCCCCGCGGCGGAGGCGGCCGGCCCGGAGCCCCTCCCCGCGGGCCCCGCGCTCCGCCCGGGAGGGGATTCCCCCGGGCCGCCGCGTTCGTAGGCTGGGACCGAGCCGCCCCGCACCCACCGGGCGGACGCACCCGTGAGAGGACCCCGGGCCCATGAGCACCAGCACCACTCCTGCGGCGACCACCACCCGCTTCCGGAACCGCCCGGCGGGGCACGTCCTCGAGGCCCGCGGCCTGAGCCGGTCCTTCGGGGGCCGCGCCGTGGTGGAGGACGTCTCCTTCCGCGTCGAGCCCGGCCGGATGACCGGCTTCGTCGGCGCCAACGGCGCCGGCAAGACCACCACCATGCGGATGCTGATGGGCGTGCTGCGCGTCTCCGCCGGAGAGGTGCTGTGGGACGGCCGGCCCGCCACCGCGGCGGACCGCGCCGGCTTCGGGTACATGCCCGAGGAACGGGGGCTCTACCCCAAGCAGCCGGTCCTGGACCAGCTCGGCTACCTCGGCCGGCTGCACGGCATGGACCGCCGGGACGCGCTCGCGGAGGCCGGCCGCCTGCTGGAGCGCTTCGGCCTGGCCGGGCGCGGGAAGGACAAGCTGGAGTCCCTCTCCCTCGGCAACCAGCAGCGGGTGCAGATCGCCGCCGCGCTCCTGCACGGGCCCGCCGCCCTGGTGCTGGACGAGCCGTTCTCCGGCCTGGACCCGGTGGCCGTGGACTCCATGGTCGAGCTGCTGCGCGAGCACATGGCGCAGGGGGTGCCCGTGCTCTTCTCGAGCCACCAGCTCGACCTCGTCGACCGGCTCTGCGACTCCCTCGTGGTCCTGTCCTGCGGCCGGGTCCTCGCCGCCGGCGCGGCCGACGACCTGCGCCGCAGCGGCCCCCGCCGGCACCGGCTGCGCTGCGAGCAGGACGCCGGCTGGGTGCGGGACCTGCGGGGCGTGCGCGTCGTCGACGTCGACGGTCCGGCCGCGGTCCTCGAGCTCGACGACGACGACGCCCGCCGCCGCCTGCTCCGGGAGGCCGTGCCCCGCGGTCTCCTGGAGTTCGCCGAGATCGTGCCCGCCCTGTCCGACGTCTACCGGGAGGTCACCCGATGAGCACCCGCCCGCCCGTCGCCCGTCCGTGGTGGATCGTCACGGCCCGGGAGATCTCCGTCAAGCTGCACGACCGCTCCTTCCTGCTCTCCACCGTGGTCACGGTGCTGCTCGTGGCCGGGTCCGTCGCCGCCTCCGCCCTGCTCGGGGGCAGCTCCGCCGACCACGTCCTGGCCACCGCCGCCCCCGAGGCCGCGCCCGTCGCGGCGCGGGCCGCGCAGGCGCTGGCCGAGAGCGGCGACGACACCCTCACCGTGCACTCCGCGAACGCCCCGGACGCGGCCCGCCGGGCGGTGGCCGACGAGACCGCCGACGCCGCGCTGCTGCGGGACCTCGACGGGTGGACGGTGGTGGGCCGGGACGACGTCGACCCCACCCTGGCCCGGGTCCTCGAGCAGGCGGTGGCCGAGGAGACGCTGGCGGCCCGCGCCCGGGCCGCCGGGACGACCGCCGAGGAGCTGACGGCCGGCTCCGAGCTGCGCACCGAGCTGCTGTCCGGGGAGCCCGACCGCGGTCCCGCGCGGCTCGTCGTGGGCTTCGTCTTCGCGTTCCTGTTCTACCTGGCCGCGATCCTCTTCGGCATGGCCATCGCCAACTCGGTGCTCGAGGAGAAGCAGAACCGGGTGGTGGAGATCCTGGCCACCGCCGTCCCGGTCCGGCAGCTGCTCTACGGCAAGGTGCTCGGCAACTCCCTGCTCGCGTTCGCGCAGACCGGCCTCTACGCCGCGGTCGGCCTCGTCGGCGTCAACGTCACCGGCGCCGCCGCGGACGTCGGCTGGATCCTCGCCGCCTCCGGCTGGTTCCTGGCCTTCTTCGTGGCGGGCTTCGCCGCGCAGGCCTCCGTGTGGGCGGTCCTCGGCTCCCTGGCCTCGCGCTCCGAGGACCTCCAGACCAGCACCGGGCCGATCATGACCGTGCTCATCGGCGCGCTCTTCGTCGGCCTCTACGCCGAGGGGGCGTGGCTCACGGCCGCGTCCTTCGTGCCGGTCGTCTCCTCGGTGGCCATGCCCATCCGGCTGCTGGACGGGGGCGTGGCCTGGTGGCAGCCCGTGCTGTCCCTGACGATCGCCCTGGCCGCGGCCTGGGCGCTGCTGCGCCTGGGGGAGCGGATCTACCAGCGCGCCGTGTTCCAGGGCGGACGGTCCCTGACGTGGCGGCAGGCCGCGCGCCTCGAGCAGTGAGGGCGCCGCGCGCCACCCGGACTTGACGGCGTCTGGCATACTGGACGGGTACTCGATGCGTGCGGTCCCTCTCGCCGCACGTTTCTCGTGTCCACAGAGCCCCTGCGACCGGCCCGCCCCACGGGAGCGAGACCAGGCGCTCACCTCATCCAAGAACCAGGAGAGTCCACACCAGTGGCTGTTAAGATCCGTCTCAAGCGCATGGGCAAGATGCGCGATCCCCGTTACCGCCTCGTCGTCGTCGACTCCCGCAAGAAGCGCGACGGCCGCGTCATCGAGGAGATCGGCAAGTACCACCCCACCGAGCACCCCTCCTACATCGAGGTCGTCTCGGACCGGGCCCAGTACTGGCTCGGCGTCGGCGCCCAGCCGTCCGAGGCCGTCGCCGCCATCCTGAAGGTGACCGGCGACTGGCAGCGGTTCAAGGGCGAGGAGGGCGCCGAGGGCACCCTCCGGCAGCCCGAGCCCAAGGGCGAGTTCGTGGCCCCCGACAAGGGCTCCGTGATCGTCCCCGAGGCGATCACCCCCAAGGGCGAGAAGACCGCCGAGTCCGCGGCCCCCGGTGCCGAGTCCGACGACGCCCCCGCGGCTGACGCCGAGAAGGCCGAGTAGTCGTGCTCGCCGACGCGTTGGAGCACCTCGTCCGCGGGATCGTGGACAGCCCCGATGACGTCGACGTCCGTGTCAAGAGCGGGCGCCGGTCGGAGACCCTCGAGGTCCGGGTGCACCCGGACGACCTCGGGCGGGTCATCGGCCGTCAGGGCCGCACGGCCAAGGCGCTGCGCACCGTGGTGGGCGCGCTCGCCGTGGACGGCCCGGTCCGGATCGACGTCGTCGACACCGACCGCACCCGCTGAGAGGCTCCCGGGCGCCCCGGCGTCCGGCTCCGCGTCCCGCACGGTCCCCGCATCCGCATTGGATGCGGGGACCGTCGGCTTTCCGCCCCCGCCACCGCACCCCGTTCCCGCGGCCGACCGGCCGCCGACCCCCAGGAGATCCATGAAGGTCCAGGTCGCCCGTGTGGGCAAGCCCCACGGCATCCGGGGCGAGGTCACCGTGCAGCTGTTCACCGACGCCCCGGAGGAGCGCTTCGCCCCGGGCTCCCGGCTGCTGCTCGAGCCCCCCGTCGCCCTCGCCCCCGAGGGCGTGGTCACCGTGCGCCGGGCGCGCTGGAACAAGTCCGTGCTCGTGGTGGCCCTCGAGGAGGTCCCCGACCGCAACGGGGCCGAGACCCTCCGGGGCACTCGCCTCTTCGCCGAGGCGGTGGAGGAGGACCCCGAGGCCGACGAGTGGTACGAGCACGAACTGGTCGGCCTCGAGGTGCGCACCGGCCCAGAGGACGGCTCCGGGCCCCGGATCGGCGTGGTCACCGGACTGCGCACCCTGCCGGTCCAGGACCTCCTGGAGGTCCGGCTCGACGAGGGCGGGCGCGAGGCCGTGCTGCCCTTCGTCGAGGAGATCGTGCCGGTCGTCGACCTCGAGGCGGGCTGCGTCGTGGTGACCCCGCCCCCGGGGCTGCTCGAGCTCGGCCTCGACGACGGGGGCGCCGGTGACGCGAGGGCCGACGGGGCGAGCGCCGGGGACGAGGGCGGCCCGGATGCCGGCGACCCGGTGGACGGGGCGCCGGAGGGCGGTCGCTGATGCGCATCGACGTCGTCAGCATCTTCCCCGAGTACCTCTCCGCCCTGGACCTCTCCCTCATCGGCAAGGCCAGGCAGCAGGGGCTGCTCGAGCTGACCGTGACGGACCTGCGCGCGTTCACCACCGACCGGCACCGCACCGTGGACGACACCCCCTACGGCGGCGGGGCCGGCATGGTCATGAAGCCGGAGCCCTGGGCCGCGGCGCTGGGCGCCGTCCTCGGCGGCGGCCCCGCCGCCGCGGCCGGCACCCCGGCGGCGGCGGACCCCGGGACCGTGACCGGCCCGTCGACGCCGCGGGAGCGCCCGGTGCTGGTCGTGCCGTCGCCGGCCGGCGAGGTCTTCACCCAGGCCACCGCCCGGGAGCTGGCCCTGCGGGAGCACCTCGTCTTCGCCTGCGGGCGCTACGAGGGCATCGACGAGCGCGTCGTCGACTGGTCCCGCGAGCACTTCGAGGTCCGCCCCATGAGCCTCGGCGACTACGTCCTCAACGGCGGGGAGGTCGCTGTGCTGGCCATGGTCGAGGCCATCGGGCGGCTCGTGCCCGGCGTGGTCGGCAACCCCGAGTCACTCGTGGAGGAGTCCCACGCGGACGGCCTGCTGGAGTACCCCGTCTACACCAAGCCGGCGCTGTGGCGGGACCGCCCGGTCCCCGAGGTCCTGCTCTCGGGCCACCACGGCCGGATCGCGCGCTGGCGCCGGGACCGGCAGCTGCAGCGCACCGCCGCCCGCCGCCCCGACCTCGTCGCCGCCCTCGATCCCGCCGGCCTGGACCGCGCGGACCTGGCCGTCCTCGCCGGGGCGGGCTGGATCGTCTCGGCCGGACGCGTGGTGCGCGCGGGGGACGGCGCCGCCGGGGAACCTGTGGCATAATGTTCAGCTGTGTGTCTGCTGGGCACGCCCCTGCCGCAGGGGGATGAGCGACCAACAGCCGGACACCCGGGAACCCCGCACGGGGCTCCCGTCACCACGTCTTGCGGATCCCGGACCGGGCGCCGCCCCGCCGACACGGATCCGTGCCGACCCACGTGAGCGACCTGCGGCGTTCACCAGGAGAGCCACCATGAACATTCTCGACCAGCTCGACGCCAAGTCGCTGCGCAGCGACGTTCCCGACTTCCGCCCGGGCGACACCCTCAACGTGCACGTCAACATCGTCGAGGGCAGCCGCTCCCGCGTCCAGGTCTTCAAGGGCTTCGTCCTCGGCCGCCAGGGCGCCGGCGTGCACGAGACCTTCACCGTCCGCAAGGTCTCCTTCGGCGTGGGCGTGGAGCGCACCTTCCCGGTGCACTCCCCGGTCATCGAGAAGATCGAGGTCGTCACCCGCGGTGACGTCCGCCGCGCGAAGCTGTACTACATGCGCGACCGCCACGGCAAGGCCGCCCGCATCCGCGAGAAGCGCGACAACACCACGGCCAAGTCCTCGAAGTCCGGCAAGGCCGTCAAGTCCGGCAAGTCCGGCAAGTAGGACAGCGCGCCCTTCGGTGCCCACCGGAACCCGCGCACGGGACCCCCGCACCACGGGGTCCCACGCCGTCCGGCGAGAACGCCAGCCCCGAGCACGGGGCTGGCGTTCCGTCGTCCTCGCCCTCCTGGTGGCCGGGCTGGTCACCGGTCTGCTGCGCGCCTTCGTCGTGGACGTCTACTGGATCGGGTCGGACTCGATGCAGCCCACGGTCCAGCCGGGGGACCGGGTGCTCGTGGGCAAGCTCGGCGACGGGACGGACCCCGAGCGGGGCGACCTCGTGGTCTTCGACGGGCGGGGCAGCTTCGCCCCGCTGCGCAGCGACGACCCGTGGCCCGCGCAGGCCGTGCAGACCCTCGGCCGGTGGAGCGGGCTGACCGGCTCGGACAGCGTGTACCTCAAGCGCGTCATCGGCACCCCCGGTGACACCGTCTCCTGCTGTGGCCCCTCCGGCCGCCTGGAGGTCGACGGGGAGGAGATCGCCGAGGACTACGTCCTGGAGGGGGACAGCCCCAGCGAGGTCGAGTTCACCGTGGTGGTCCCCGAGGGCCGGCTCTGGCTGATGGGCGACCACCGGTCGGTGTCGGTGGACTCGCGCAGTCTGCTCGGCGCGCCCGGTGGGGGACTGGTCCGAGCGGATAAGGTCATCGGAGAACCTCTCGCTGTTCTGTGGCCCCGGGACCGGGCCGGGCAGCTCTGACGCGATCCGCACGGATCCGGATCCGGACGCCCAGCGGCGTCCGCCCAGGAAGGACGACAGCAGTGGCCGACAGGACCCAGCCCGCCGGCGACGGCGTACCCCAGGAGAACCGCGGTGTCCCGGGCGACGCCGCCGTTCCCCTCCCGGCAGCGACCACCGCCGGCACGGAGCGCGCCACCGCGACCACCGCCGGCACCGAGGCCGTGACGGACCCGGCGTCGCCGCGCCGCGCCGGACGGCGCGCGGGCGGCAGGCGCGCGCGCAAGAAGCGTCCCGACACCTTCTGGGGCTCGGTCCGGGAGGTCCTGCTCGTCCTGGTCTGGGCCGTGCTCATCGCCTTCGTGGTGAAGACCCTCCTCGTGCGCGGCTTCTACATCCCGTCCGGCTCGATGGAGAACACCCTCCAGCTCAACGACCGCATCTTCGTCAACGTGCTCGAGCCCACGTTCGGCGACCTCGAGCGCGGTGACATCGTGGTCTTCGAGGACGCCAAGGGGTGGCTGCCGGCCCAGCCCGACCGCGGGGGCGGGCCCACCGACGCCGTCTACGACGCCCTGGCCTTCGTCGGGGTGCTGCCCGACCGCACGGACCAGCACCTCATCAAGCGCGTCATCGGGATCGGGGGCGACACCGTGGTGTGCTGCGACGCCTCGGGGCGGGTCACGGTCAACGGCGAGGCCCTCGAGGAGCGGGACGCCTACCTCTACCCCGGGTCCGCGCCCTCGGAGCTCGAGTTCGAGGTCGAGGTCCCCGAGGACCACTACTTCGTGCTGGGCGACCACCGGGACGCGTCCGCCGACGCCCGGGTGCACCTGGCCGAGATCGCGGACAACGGCGCGTTCATCAGCCACGACGACGTCGTGGGCACCGCCTTCGTCATCGCCTGGCCGCTCGACCGGTTCCAGCTGCTGCAGAATCCCTCCGAGGTCTTCGCGGACGTCCCCGACCGGTCCGCCGGTGGCTCCTGAGCCCCGGCGGGGACCGCGCCGGCCGCCGCCGGGCTCGGCTCCCGGGCTCGGCGTGGAACGGTCCCTGCAGGATCCGGGCGGGCGCCTGGTGGGCGGGATGGACGAGGTGGGCCGCGGGGCCCTCGCCGGCCCCGTCACCGCCGGGCTGGTGGTCCTGCGTCCCGGCACCGAGCGCGGCGTCCCGGGGCTGCGGGACAGCAAGCTGCTCAGCCCCGCCCGGCGCGAGGCGCTCGTCCCGCGCCTGCTCGCCTGGTGCGCGGCCGCGGGCGTCGGGCACGCCTCCCCCCAGGAGATCGACGGGCTCGGCCTGACGGCCGCGCTGCGCCTCGCCGGACGCCGGGCCATCGCGGCCGCCGAGGGGCAGGGGGCGCCGCCCGACGTCGTGCTCCTCGACGGCGGCCACGACTGGCTCACGCTCCCGGCGGACGCCCTCCCGGCCGGACCGTCCGGGGCGGCGCCCGCGGCCGGCTGGTCCGGGACCGTCGTCACCCGGGTCCGGGCCGACCTGACGTGCGCGTCCGTCGCCGCGGCCAGTGTGCTCGCGAAGGTGGAGCGGGACCGCATCATGGGGGAGCTGGCGGACGCGTGGCCGCAGTACGGTTGGGACAGCAACAAGGGCTACGGCGCCGTCCGGCACCGCCGCGCCCTGGAGGAGCACGGGACCACGCCGCACCACCGGCTGAGCTGGCGGCTCACGCAGCCGCCGTCCGCGGCCGGGCCGAGCACGATCGGAGACGGGACGACATGAGCGCCGAAGAACTCGAGAACTTCGAGACGGACCTCGAGCTGCAGCTGTACCGCGAGTACCGGGACGTCGCCGGGCTCTTCCAGTTCGTGGTGGAGACGGACCGTCGCTTCTATCTGGCGAACTCGGTCCGGATCGAGCCGGTCGAGACCCGGACCGGGCTCTACTTCGACGTGGAGCTCAAGGACGCCTGGGTCTGGGACGTCTACCGCTCCGCCCGGTTCGTGAAGCACGTGCACGTCATGAGCTTCAAGGACGTCAACGTGGAGGAGCTCGCCCACGCGGACCCCTTCTCGGTGCCGGGTGCCGCCGGTCCGGTGCCGGAGGGTCCCGCGGCACCCTGACCCGCCCTGCACACACCGGCCCGGGCCCCGCGGTCCGTCGCCGGCCGGTTCATGATGGGGGACCCGTCCGGCGGCCGCCGGGCGGCCACCGAGCAGGGAGGCCTCCCGTGACCGAGGGCCTGGGCACGCGCGGCGAGCACCTGGCGGCGGCACACCTGGAGGCGCGGGGGTACCGCGTGCTGGCGCGCAACTGGCGCGCCCGCCCATCCCGCGACGGTCTGCGGGGGGAGGCCGATCTCGTGGCGGAGCACGAGGGATGGGTGGTCGTCGTGGAGGTGAAGACCCGCTCGAGCCTGCGGTTCGGGCATCCCTTCGAGTCCATTACGCGACCGAAGATCGTCCGTCTGCACCGCCTGGCGGCCGCCTGGGCGCGGGCCCACGGCCGCGACCCCCGAGTGATCAGGGTCGATGCCGTTGCAATTACTTTCGCACACGACGGAGTGCCCGAGATCGAGGTCCTGCAGCAGATCGAATGAGTCGCGACGCGCCTGCGGCCCGCGTGACATGCCTCGCGGGACGTGCCAGTGTTGAACCGTCGATGACGAGGAGAACGACGGAGGTGTGCTGTGGCCGCTGCGGGACCGCTCGCCGCTCCGCGGCGCGCCGCGGCCCTGGCGGCGGCCGTCGCGCTGGTGACCACCGGCTGCGGGGTGCTGAAGTCCTCGGAGCCCGAGGCGATCGCGCAGCCGGGCACCGTGACCACCGCGCCCAGCGGGCTCAGCCCGGGACCCTACGCCCTGACCACCGAGGAGGGGGCGGTCATCACCTTCGACCTGCCGACGGTGCCGGCCCCGGACGACCGGGTCGAGCAGCTGCGGCGTGAGCTCGACGTGGAACCCGTGACCTACGTCGAGCTGCACATCGACAACACCGAGGGCGTGCGCACGGTGCAGATCGACGACCTGAAGGTGATCAGCCACGAGGGCGGGCAGTTCCCGTTCGAGCCGGCCGCCCAGGTCCTCGCCGACTGGGACCCCGACCGCTCCGGGGAGGGCGGGTTCTGGCGCGCCGACGGCTCGCCCCTGGAGCCGCAGGAGGGTGCCCGGCTCGACGCCCGCACGCACGAGCTGATCGACCGGTACACCGGCGCCGTGCCGGCGGGGGCCACCGGCCGGGAGCTCATGATCGGCGACTTCGAGAAGCTGCCGCGGAGCTTCGACGACATCGAGCTGTCCCCGTACCCGAACGACCGGGCCCAGGGCGCCGCCCCGGTGGGGCACGGACCGGCGCAGCGCCAGTACCGGGCCGAGGCGCCGAACCCGGCCCCGCGGCCACGCCTCGAGGCGGACCCGGCGCCCGCCGCACCGGCCGCACCGGCGGCACCGGCGGCTCCGGCACCCGCCGCCCCGGCGGCACCGGAGCCGGCCCGGCCGGCCGCGCAGCCCCCGCGGG
>NZ_JBHVDI010000087.1:0-15352 GCF_042802875.1 Kocuria sp. NPDC057446
CTCCCGCGCCGACCGTGGCGTGCTCCCATTCTAGGTCAGCGGTCCGGTCGCCCCGACCGGGTCAGCCGCCGAGGGCGTCGACGGCCTGCCGCAGCCGGGCCACGCCCTCGGCGCGGTCCGCGAGCCGCAGCCGCAGCACCGGCCGCCCGTGGTCGGCGAGGACCTGGGCGTCGCCGTCGGCCTGGGCCGAGATGAGCTCGCCGAAGCTGAACGGGCTGTCGGGGATGTCGAGGTCCGTCTCCGAGGCGGCGGTGATCTGCAGGTACACGCCCTCCGCCGGTCCGCCCTTGTGGTACTGGCCGGTGGAGTGCAGGAACCGCGGCCCCCAGCCGAAGGTCACGGGCCGGCCGGTGGCGCGGGCGAGGACCGGGCGGACGCTCTCCAGCTCCGCCCAGGAGAGCCGGTCGAAGTACGCCTGCACGGACAGGTAGCCGGTCTCCGGCAGCTGCGCGAGCAGCCGGGACAGGGCGTCCTCGACCGTCCGCGCCCCGTCGAGCAGCTCCTGCGCGCCGCGGATCTCCACGGGGCCGTCCACGAGGTCCGCGTCCGTGGGCTGCGGCTTGTCCTCGAGCAGCGCGCGGGTGGCGTTCTTGGCGGACTCCACGTCGGGCTGGTCGTACGGGTTGATGCCGAGCAGCCGCCCGGCCGCCGCGGTGGCGACCTCCCACAGCATGAGCTGGGCGCCGAGGGAGCCGGAGACCCGCACCACGTCGCCCTCGGGGGCCTGCTCCTCGTCCACGCCGACGAGCTCCACGACGAGGACGTCGGAGGCCCCGGAGGCGGCCTCCGGGGCGTCACCGGCGCCGACGACGACGGGCAGCACGCCCTTGCCCTCCTTGCCGGTGGACTCCGCGATGAGCTGCTCCGCCCAGTCGGCGAACCCGGCGATCCCGGAGCCCAGGTCCCGGAAGACGAGCTTGTTGCGCAGCGGCTGCGTGCCGCCGAGCGCCGCGCCCAGGTGCAGCCCGGGATTGTCCTCGGCGTCCTCGCGCAGCACCTCGCCGGCCTCGTCGGCGTCGTCGAGCAGGGCTCCCACGTCCACCCCGGCCAGGCCCGAGGGGACCAGGCCGAAGGCGGTGAGGGCGGAGAAGCGCCCGCCCACGGTGGGGTCGGCGGTGAAGACCCGGCGGTAGCCGGCCTCCCGCGCCGAGGCCTCCATGGGGGAGCCGGGGTCCGTCACCACCACGATGCGGGAGGCGGCGTCGATGCCCGCCTCCTCGAACGCCCGGGCGAAGACCCGGCGCGCCGAGTCGGTCTCCACGGTGGAGCCGGACTTGGAGGAGACCACGATCGCGGTGCGCTCGAGGCGGTCGGCGAGGGCCGCGCCCACCATCTCCGGGTCCGTGGAGTCGAGCACGAACAGCTCGACCCCGGCGGTGCGGGTGATCACCTCGGGGGCGAGGGAGGACCCGCCCATGCCCGCGAGGACGAACCGGTCCACGCCCTCCGCCGCGAACTCCTCGCGCAGCGCGGAGATCTCGGCGACGAGCGGGCGGGAGACCTCGGCGGCCTCCACCCAGCCGAGCCGCTTGGCGGACTCGTCCTCGGCCGCGGCGCCCCACAGGGTGGGGTCCTGGGCGAAGAGCTTCGAGGCGAACCTGTCGCCCACCAGCGCGGGCACGTGCCGGTCGACGGCCTCGCGGGCCGCGCCGGAGGTCTGGACGGACAGGGAGCTCATGGGTTCTCCTTCTGGTCGGTCGGCACGGACGGAACCCGTGCCGGGGCGGGACGGGCTCAGCGGGCGTTGTCGAGGGCGGCGCGCACGGTGTCCAGCAGCTCCGCCCAGGAGTCCTCGAACTTTGTGAGCCCCTCGGCCTCGAGCTTCTCGACGACCTCGTCGTAGGAGATCCCCACGCCGGCGATCCGGTCCAGGAGCTCGTTGGACTCGGCGTAGGTGCCGGTGACGGTGTCCCCGGTGACCTCGGCGTGGTCGAACGTGGCCTCGAGCGTCTTCTCCGGCATGGTGTTGACGGTGTTGGGGGCCACGAGCCCGGTCACGTACAGGGTGTCCGGCAGGGACGGGTCCTTCACCCCGGTGGAGGCCCACAGCGGGCGCTGCGGGTTCGCGCCGGCCGCGGCCAGCCGCTCCCAGCGCTCGGTGGTCAGGGCGTCCTCGTAGATCTGGTAGGCGAGCCGGGCGTTGGCCAGACCGGCCTTGCTCTTGAGCGCGGCGGCCTCGTCGGTGCCGATCGCGTCCAGGCGCTTGTCGACCTCCGAGTCCACCCGGGAGACGAAGAAGGACGCCACGGAGTGGATGCCGGCCAGGTCCTTGCCGTTCTCCAGCGCCTGCTCCAGGCCCAGCAGGTAGGCGTTGATGACCGCGCGGTAGCGCTCCAGGGAGAAGATCAGCGTCACGTTGACGGAGATCCCCTCGGCGATGGTCGCGGTGATCGAGGGCAGGCCCGCCTCGGTGGCGGGGATCTTGATCAGCGCGTTGGGCCGGTCGATCGTCTGGGACAGGCGCTGGGCCATGGTGGAGGTGGCGTCGGCGTCCTGGGCCAGGCGCGGATCCACCTCGATGGACACCCGCCCGTCCACGCCCTGGGTGGCCTCGGCGATCGGGGCGAAGAGGTCGCAGGCCTCGCGCACGTCGTCGGTGGTGATGGCCAGCACGGCCTCGTCCACGTCGGTGCCGGCGGCGGCGAGGGCCCTGACCTGCTCCTCGTAGGCGTCGTGGGCGGCCAGGGCCGCGGCGAAGATCGTCGGGTTCGTGGTGACGCCCACGACGTCCTTCTCGTCGATCAGCCGCTGCAGCCCGCCGGAGGCCAGGCGTTCGCGGGAGAGGTCGTCGAGCCAGATCGAGACGCCGGCGTCGGAGAGCTTCTGGGTGGGAGTGGTCATGTGCGTGTCAGTCCTCGTGCTCGGGGGAGATTCGGTCGGTCGGTGCGCGCCGGGGCTCAGCGGTCGGCGGGGGCGGTGGTCCGCGCGGCGGCGACGGACTCCTGGGCCGCGGCGGTGACGGCCTCGGCGGTGATGCCGAACTCGCGGTAGAGGGTCTCGTAGTCGGCGGACTCCCCGAAGTGCTCCAGGGACACGGCCCGTCCGTGCTCGCCGAGGAGGTCCCGCCAGGACATGGCGATCCCGGCCTCCACGGTGACCCGGGCCCGCACGCCCGCCGGCAGCACGGACTCGCGGTAGTCGGCGTCCTGGGCGTCGAACCACTCCCGGCAGGGCATGGACACGACCCGGGCGGCCACCCCCTGCGTCCTGAGCTGCTCGCGGGCCGCCACGGCCAGGGAGACCTCGGAGCCGGTGCCGATGAGGATCACGTCCGGGGTGCCCTCGGTGTCGGCCAGGACGTAGCCGCCGCGGGCGACGCCCTCGGCAGAGCCGAACTTCTCCCCGTCGGCCTCGGGGTGCAGGTCCACCCGGGCGAAGGTGGGCACGTTCTGCCGGGTCAGGGCGATGCCGGCCGGGCCGTGCCGGTTCTCCAGCATCGTCCGCCACGCCACGGCGGTCTCGTTGGCGTCGGCCGGGCGGACCACGTCCAGGCCCGGGATCGCGCGCAGGGAGGACAGCTGCTCCACGGGCTGGTGGGTGGGTCCGTCCTCGCCCAGGCCGATGGAGTCGTGGGTCCACACGTAGATCGAGGGGACCTTCATCAGCGCGCCCAGGCGCACGGCCGGGCGCTGGTAGTCGGAGAAGATCAGGAACGTCCCGGAGAACGCCCGGGTCTGGGAGGACATGGTGATGCCGTTGACGATCGCCGCCGCGGCGTGCTCCCGGATGCCGAAGTGCAGCACCCGCCCGTAGGGGTTGCCCGTCCACTTCGCGGTGGAGCGGGCCTCGGGGATGAAGGAGGGCGCGGACTCGATGGTCGTGTTGTTGGACCCGGCCAGGTCCGCCGAGCCGCCCCACAGCTCCGGGAAGGTCTCGGCGATCGCGTTGATGACCTTGCCCGAGGCCGAGCGGGTGGCCACGTCCTTGCCGGCCGGAAACACCGGGAACGCCTCGGCGTAGTCCTCCGGCAGCTCCTCGGCGCGGATCCGGTCGTACAGCCTCGCCCGCTCCGGGTTGGCCTCCCGCCACTGCTGGAAGTCCTGCTCCCACTCGTCGCGGACCTGCTTCATGCGGTCCTGGATCCCGCGGGTGTGGGCGATGACCTCGTCCTCGACCACGAAGGACTGCTCGGGGTCGAAGCCGAGGACCTCCTTGGTGGCGGCGACCTCCTCGGCCCCGAGCTTGGAGCCGTGGATGGCCCCGGTGTTCTGCTTCTGCGGCGCGGGCCAGCCGATGATCGTGCGCAGGGCAATCAGCGAGGGCTTCGACGTCTCGGCCTTGGCGGCGCGGATCGCGGCGTAGAGCTCCTCGACGTCCTCGACGTAGTCCCCGGACTTCGTCCAGTCGACCCGGTTCACGTCCCAGCCGTAGGCCTCGTAGCGCTTGAGGACGTCCTCGGTGAACGCCACGTCGGTGTCGTCCTCGATGGAGATGTGGTTCTGGTCGTAGATCACCACGAGGTTGCCCAGCTCCTGCACCCCGGCCAGCGAGGACGCCTCGGAGGTCACGCCCTCCTGCAGGTCGCCGTCGGAGGCGATCACGTAGACCGTGTGGTCGAACGGGGAGGTCCCGGCGCGGGCCTCGGGGTCGAACAGGCCGCGGGTGTAGCGCTGGGCGTAGGCGAAGCCCACGGCCGAGGCCAGGCCCTGGCCCAGCGGGCCCGTGGTGATCTCCACCCCGGTGGTGTGCCGGTACTCGGGGTGCCCCGGGGTCTTCGACCCCCAGGTGCGCAGCGACTCGATGTCCTCGAGCTCCATGCCGTAGCCGGAGAGGAACAGCTGCAGGTACAGCGTCAGGGACGTGTGCCCGGGGGAGAGGACGAACCGGTCCCGGCCCGTCCACCGGTCGTCGGTGGGATCGTGGCGCATCACCTTCTGGAACAGCAGGTACGCCGCCGGGGCCAGGGACATCGCCGTGCCCGGGTGGCCGTTGCCCACCTTCTCCACCGCGTCCGCCGCCAGCACCCGCACCGTGTCCACGGCGCGCTGGTCCTGCTCGGTCCAGGTCAGCTTCTGATCGAGTTCGGTCGCCAAGATTCGGGGCCCTTTCCTTCGGTGGTCCGCTGCCGTGCGCAGCGGCTGCCGGTCGCCGACCGGCGGTTTGGGTCCAGCTTAGGTCACGCACATTTCGGCCGTGTGACCGACGGCACCGGTCCGCGGGCCCGCGGGGCTCTTTCCCGTCATGTCCGGAGCGGGACCGGGCGCCGTCACGCGCTATGCTGTATAGGACCTTCTTCCGCGCCCGCGACCACCGCCCCGCACGCTCCGCGTGTCGGCCGCGCACCGTCTCCGGGCCGTCCTCGCGCACGGAGCCGGGGGAGAACCACCGCAACCGGGAGCAATGATTCTGTGAACTCACTCGAGACGTCGGGACCCGCAGGACGAGCCGTCCTCGGCACCGGGCACACGGGTGTTGCGGCGACCCCCCGGCGCGAGGGGCGCATGACGGTCTCCCGGAAGGTGCGGGCCTACGTGGCCCTGATGAAGCCGCGGATCATCGAGCTGCTGCTGGTGGCGACCGTGCCGACCATGATCTTCGCCCAGCAGGGCATGCCGGACCTCTGGCTCATCCTGAACACCCTCGTGGGCGGCACGCTCGCCGCGGGTGCGGCGGGGGCCTTCAACTGCTACATCGACCGGGACGAGGACCGGGTGATGAAGCGGACGGCCAAGCGCCCGCTGGTCACCGGGGAGGTCACCGACCGGGAGGCGCTGGTCTTCGCCTGGGCGCTCACGGCCGTCTCGGTCGCCTGGCTCACGATCGGGGTGAACGTGCTCGCCGGCGTCCTGGGCGCGGCGGCCATCTTCCTCTACGCCGTCTTCTACTCGATCGTCCTCAAGCGCCGCACCGCCCAGAACATCGTCTGGGGCGGCGTCGCCGGGTGCATGCCGGTGCTGATCGGGTGGGCCGCCGTGACGGGCGGCCTCGACTGGCCCGCGCTCGTGCTCTTCCTGTTCATCTTCCTGTGGACCCCGCCGCACTACTGGCCGCTGTCCATGAAGTACGCCGACGACTACTCCCGCGCCGGGGTCCCCATGCTGGGCGCCGTGGCCGGGGCCCGCACCGTGGGCAGCCAGGTGGTCCTCTACGCGTGGGCCACGGTGGTGTGCTCGTTGCTGCTCGTGCCCGTCGGCGGCGCCGGCTGGGTCTACGCGGTGACCGCCCTGGCCTCGGGCGCCTGGTTCGTGGGCCACAGCCACAAGCTGCACGCCCTCGCGGTGGCGGGCCGGCCCACGGACAAGCAGGCGATGTACGTCTTCCACGGCTCCATCGCCTACATCACCTTCGTGTTCCTCGCCCTCGCCGTCGACCCGTTCGTGGGCGGCCCCGTCCTCTGAGCCTGCCGGGGCCGTGCGACCCCGCAGGTGCCGCGGTCCGGCCGGGGGACCCGCCGGACCTAGGATGGTCGCATGCTCAGCATGACCTTCTCCGGGCTCGTCGCCTACCCGATCACGCCGTTCCAGCAGGGCGGTCGCCTGGACCTCGAGTCCTTCGAGCGCTACGTCGGGCGGCTGGCCCGCTCCGGCGTGGACGCCCTGGTGGTCCTGGGCAGCTCGGGCAGCTTCGCCTACCTCTCCGGGGAGGAGCGGGCCGAGGTCGTGGGCGTCGCCGTGGAGGCCGCCCGCGGCTCGGGGGTGCCCGTGGGGGCGGGGATCTCCGCGATGACCACCCGCGAGGTCCTCGAGATGGCCTACGCCGCCGAGAACGGCGGGGCGGACGGGCTCGTGCTCAACCCGCTGTCCTACATCCCGCTCGTCTCCCAGGAGATCGCGGACCAGGTCGAGACGGTCTCGGCGGCCGTGTCCCTGCCCCTGTGCATCTACAACAACCCGACGACGACGGGCTTCACCTACCCCGTGGAGCTCGCCGCCGAGCTGTCCTGGCTGGAGAACGTCGGCGCGTTCAAGGACACCGCCGAGTCCCCGGGCGACCTCGCGGAGCGGCGGCGCCGCTTCGCCGAGCTCGCGGAGCCCGGGACGGCGCACGGGATCAGCGGGGAGCGGCTGCTCCACGAGGCGGCGCCGGACGCCGCGGCCTGGCACTCGGGGATCGCCGCGGTGCTCCCGCGCCAGTACGCCGCGTTCCGCGCCGCGGTGGTCGCCGGCGACGAGGGCGCGGTGCGCACGTGGCAGGCGGCGCTGACGCCCCTGATGGAGATCCTGCGCCAGGAGCGGCCTCTGAGCTCCCTCTACGCCCTCGCCGAGGTGTGCGGGGTCAGCACGGCCCCGCCGCGGCGGCCGCTGCTGCCGATCCCCTCGGCCAGCCGGCAGCGCCTGGCCCAGGCGGTTGAGGAGCTGCTCGACGAGGCGCCCGACGAGCGGGCCTGAGGCGCCTCAGCCGCGGGCCGGGGCCTCGGCCGAGCGCGCGCGGTCGGTGCTCCGCAGCACCGGGTCCGGGGTGCGGGTGACGGCGAAGCCCTTCTCCACGGTGCGGGCGGTGGCCCAGATCAGCACCGCGGAGCCCACCAGGTGCAGGGCCACGGCGACGATCGGCACGCCGTTGAAGTACTGGTAGTAGCCGATGAGCGCCTGCAGCACCAGGACGCCGAGCAGGGCGTTGAGGCTCGAGGCCAGCGGAACGGGCCACCGGTGCCGGCGCGCGAGGACCATGCCGAGGACCACCGCCACGACGATCAGGTACACCGGGACCGCGTGGGCGCGGGTGATGAGGTAGGCGTCGAAGGCGTGCCGGGCCGTGGAGTCGTCCCCGGCGTGCGGGCCGGTGCCCGTGACCAGGGTGCCCAGGTAGAGGATCAGCGCGGTGAGCACCGCGAGGCCCACCATGAGCGCCCGGACGAGCCGGCGCTGCCCGTAGGCCTGGCCGGGCCGCTCCGCGTCCCGCACCGCGGGCAGGGAGCGCCGCCGGGTGCGGTTCACCAGCACGGTGGCCAGGGCGATCATCGCACCGGAGATGAGGTAGTGGATCCCCACGATCCAGGGATTGAGCCCGGTGAGCACGGTGATCCCGCCGACCACGGCCTGCAGGGGGATGCCGAGACCCAGCAGCAGGGCGATCCGGAAGAGGTCGCGGTGCTCGTGCCGCAGCCGCAGCACCGCCAGGAACGTCAGCACGGCCACGGCCGCCAGCAGGAACGTCAGCAGCCGGTTGCCGAACTCGATGAGCCCGTGCATGCCCATCTCGGGGGTGTTGGTCCAGGACTCGTCCGTGCACCGCGGCCAGGTGGGGCAGCCCAGGCCGGAACCGGTCAGCCGGACGAGCCCGCCGGTCAGGATGAGCACGGAGTTCGCCAGCAGCGACGCGACCGCCAGCCACCGCACCCACGGGGTGATCCGGGTCGGCAGCAGGACGCTGCCGTGCTCGCGGACGTCGACGTCGCTGGGCTCGCTGGCGCGGTTCATGAGTTCACTTCCGGACGGGGTCGGTGCGGTGGGGTCTGCCCGACCAGTTTATCCGCCCCGCGGCGCCCGGTCCCCGCCGGCCGGGACGGCCCGGGGCCGGCGGCTCAGCTCCAGCGGAACCAGCGCACGGCGCCGGCCCAGGCGGCGGCGGCCCAGACGGCGAGCACCAGCACCGGCAGCAGCGAGGGCGCCCCCGTGAGGAACGTCTCGCGCAGCGCGGTGCCCAGCCCGCCGGAGGGCAGCAGGTCCACGATCCAGGTGGACCCGGCCGGCAGCGTGGTGGAGGGGAACAGCGTGCCGCCGACGGCGGCGAGCAGCACCCACACGAGGTTGGTCACGGCGAGCGTCGCCTCGGCCCGCACCGTCCCGGCGAGCAGCAGACCCAGTCCGGTGAACGCCGCGGCACCGAGCAGCAGCACCGGCACGGACACGAGCACCACGGCGGGCTCCGGACGCCACCCGAGGGCCGCCCCGAGGGCGGCGACCAGCACGTACTGCACCACGAGCACCGCGACGATCGCCAGCAGCTTGCCGGCGATCAGCCCTCCGCGGCCCAGGGGCGTGGTGGAGAGGAAGCGCAGGACGCCGTAGCGGCGGTCGAACCCGGTCTGGATGCCCTGCCCCGAGAAGGCGTTGGAGAGCACGCACAGCGCCAGCACCCCCGGCACGGCGACGTCCACGCGGGAGGCCCCGGCCGGGACGGCGGCGTCCAGCAGGTCGGTGAGGGTCAGGGCCACGAGGGCCATGAGCGGCAGGATCAGCAGCAGGAGCAGCTGCTCCCCGTTGCGCAGCATGGTCAGCGCCTCGTAGCGGGCCTGCGCGGCGACCCGGCGAGCCAGCGGTGCGGGGTCCGAGCGCGGGGGCACGGCGCGGGACTGGGCGGGTGCGGTCATCGGATCTCCCGTCCGGAGATGTCGAGGAAGACGTCCTCGAGGGTGCGCGGCTGGAGGGACAGGGACTCGGGCATCGTGCCGGTCGTGCTGAACCACCGGGTCACGGCCTCGAGCATCGGGGGCGCCAAGGGGCCGGTGAGCGTCACGGTGCGGCCGGAGCAGCTCGTGCGGACGTCCTCGAACCCGGGCCCGTCCCACGGGAAGGGCCCCGCGCGCAGCTGCTCCGGGGTCAGCGTCAGGACGAGCACGGCGGGGGCGTCGGCGCCGGGGGCCACCAGGTCCGCCACGGAGCCCTGGGCCATGACCCGGCCGTGGTCCACGATGTAGACCTGGTCGGCCAGGCGCTGGGCGTCGTCGAGCAGGTGGGTGGTGAGGATGATGCAGACGCCCTCGCGGCGCAGCTGCTGGACCAGGTCGAAGACGATGTTGCGGGACTGCGGGTCCATGCCGGCGGAGGGCTCGTCGAGGAAGAGCACCTCGGGGTTCCCGGCGAGGGCGGCGGCCAGGGCCACGCGCTGGCGCTGTCCTCCGGAGAGCCGTCGGACCACGGTGCGGTCGAAGCCGTTGATGCCGAGCCGCTCCACGAGCTCGTCCATGTCCCGGGGCCCGCGGTAGAGGGACGCCACGTGCCGGAGCAGCTCCAGCGGGCGCACCGCCTGGGGGAGCCCGCCGTCCTGGAGCATCACGCCCACCCGGGCGCGCAGGGCGGGATCCGCCCGCCACGGGTCCCGGCCCAGCAGCCGGACCGTGCCCGCGGTGGGCCGCTGCAGGCCCTGGGCGCACTCCAGGGTGGTCGTCTTGCCCGCGCCGTTGGGCCCCAGCAGCGCCGTGATCTCGCCGTGCCGCGCGGTCAGCGACAGGTCCTCGACGGCGTGCACCACCGAGGCGCGCGTGGCCCCCGGTCCGCCGGGGCGCCGGGAGCGGCGCCGGCGGACGGGGAACTCCTTCGCCAGGCGCTCGATCGAGAGCGCGGGCGAGGACGCGGGAGGACTCTGGGCGGGCACCGGACCAGTGTAGTGCGGCGCGCCCGCGGGCCCGGCCCCCTTGGCCGCACCGCGTCCGCGAGCTATTATGAGTAAGTCGTGATTCGCTGGCGAACGGCCGGTAAGGCTCCACTTACTGGTGGGGACGGAATGAATTACGACATACTCCGGTTGTGTATTAGGAGCGCCTCCACCGGGTCGCGCGCTGCACCACGAGGACCTCGACACCCCAGCAGGAAGCGAGCGGTTCACCCATGACTCAGACCACGGACGACCGGAGCAGGTCCCGCTCCGGCCCGCGGGCGGAGCAGGAGGAGAACACCCGGTCGCGCGTGCTCGGCGCCGTCCTCGAGCACGGGCCGGTCTCCGCCGCCGACCTCGGCGAGATGCTGGAGCTGACCCCGGCGGCCGTGCGCCGTCACCTGGACGCCCTCGAGCAGCAGCACATCGTCGAGGTCACCATGGTCCGCCGGCGCAGCGGCGGCGCCGGCCGTCCCGCGCGGCGCTACGTCGTCGCCCCCGAGGGCCACGCCAAGCTCGGCGACGACTACCTCGAGATCGCCACCGACGCCCTCGAGTCGCTCCGGCGCATCGCCGGTCCGGAGGCCGTGCACGCCTTCATCCAGGAGCGCGTGGACCGCCTCGAGGCGTCCTACCGCCCCGAGGTCGAGGCCGCCGGGGCCGAGGTCGCCGACCGCCTGCCCGTCCTGGTGCGGCTGCTCAGCCGCGACGGGTTCGCGGCCTCCACCAACGAGGTGGCCGTGGGCCGCGGGGAGTCCCGCACCATCGTCTCGGCGCAGCTGTGCCAGGGGCACTGCCCCGTCCGCGAGCTGGCCGCCCGCTATCCGCAGTTCTGCGAGCTGGAGACCGAGCTCATCGCCCGGCTGCTCGGCACCGACGTCCGCCGGCTCTCCACCCAGGCCGCCGGCGCGCACGTGTGCACCACGCACGTGCCCCTCACGCGGCCGGGACCCGCCGCGGCACCGACCTCCGTGGACCGCACCGCGGACCACGCCACTGACCAGACAACAGAGGAAGGCCGTCATGACTGACCAGATCGCCAGCGGCAACGACACTGTCATCGCCGACATCCTGGAGAAGAACCCCGAGCTCGAGGGCATCGGCACGTACGAGTACGGCTGGGCCGACTCCGACGTCGCCGGGGCCTCCGCGCGCCGCGGTGTCGACGAGGACGTCGTGCGCGACATCTCCGCCAAGAAGAGCGAGCCGCAGTGGATGACCGATCTGCGGCTGAAGGGCCTGAAGTTCTTCGACCGCAAGCCCATGCCCACGTGGGGCGCGGACCTGTCCGGGATCGACTTCGACAACATCAAGTACTTCGTGCGCTCCACCGAGAAGCAGGCCGCCACCTGGGAGGACCTGCCCGAGGACATCCGCAACACCTACGAGAAGCTCGGCATCCCCGAGGCCGAGCGCGGACGGCTCGTCTCCGGCGTGGCCGCCCAGTACGAGTCCGAGGTCGTCTACCACCAGATCCGCGAGGACCTGGAGGAGCAGGGCGTCATCTTCCTCGACACCGACACGGCGCTCAAGGAGCACCCGGAGCTGTTCGCGGAGTACTTCGGCACCGTGATCCCCGTGGGCGACAACAAGTTCGCGTCCCTGAACACGGCCGTGTGGTCCGGCGGCTCCTTCGTCTACGTCCCCAAGGGCGTGCACGTCGAGATCCCGCTGCAGGCCTACTTCCGCATCAACACCGAGAACATGGGCCAGTTCGAGCGGACGCTGATCATCGCCGACGAGGACTCCTACGTCCACTACATCGAGGGCTGCACGGCGCCGATCTACAAGACCGACTCGCTGCACTCCGCGGTGGTGGAGATCATCGTCAAGAAGAACGCCCGCGTGCGCTACACGACCATCCAGAACTGGTCGAACAACGTGTACAACCTCGTGACCAAGCGCGCGATCGCCCACGAGGGCGCCACCATGGAGTGGATCGACGGCAACATCGGCTCGAAGGTCACCCAGAAGTACCCGGCGGTCTACATGACCGGCGAGCACGCCCGCGGCGAGACCCTCTCGATCGCGTTCGCCGGCGAGGGACAGCACCAGGACACCGGCTCCAAGATGGTGCACATCGCCCCGAACACGTCGTCGTCGATCGTCTCGAAGTCCGTGGCCCGCAACGGCGGCCGCGCCGCCTACCGCGGTCTCGTGCAGGTCCGCGAGGGCGCCCACGGCTCGAAGTCCAACGTGGTCTGCGACGCCCTGCTGGTCGACACGATCTCCCGCTCCGACACGTACCCGTACGTCGACATCCGCGAGGACGACGTCACCATGGGCCACGAGGCGACCGTCTCGCGCGTCTCCGAGGAGCAGCTGTTCTACCTCATGCAGCGCGGGATGGCCGAGGACGAGGCCATGGCGATGATCGTGCGCGGGTTCGTGGAGCCGATCGCCCGCGAACTGCCCATGGAGTACGCGCTCGAACTCAACCGCCTCATCGAACTGCAGATGGAAGGATCCGTTGGCTGACATGTCCAAGCTGAACGAAACGATTCGCAACGCCACGGAGGCCGCCGCCTCCGCGGCCACCGCGGTGGCCGACAAGGCCGTCGGCGCGGCCAAGGACGCCTACGGCAACCTGGGCGAGAAGGTCGACGGGGTCCGCACCGGGGAGGGGCGCGTCGCCATCCCGGGCATGGACCTGGAGGGGGAGCGGCTGGCCCGCGACAAGGTCGAGAACGACACCCTGGTGCGGCACACTCCTCACGGCGACATCTCCGGCGTGCCGGACTCCTCCCGGGCCGGCCGGCGCACGTCCTACGACGTCGCCGACTTCCCGAAGCTCACGGGCCGTGAGGAGGACTTCCGGTTCACCCCGCTCAAGCGCCTCAAGGGCCTGCACGCCGACGCCCTCACCGGCCCGGCGCCCGCCGTGACCGTCGACTCGGACGCCGTGCGCGTCGAGACCGTGGGTCGCGACGACGCCCGCATCGGCAGCGCCGGCATTCCCGAGGACCGGGTCTCCGCCAACGCGTGGAGCAGCGTGGCCGAGGCCACCGTGCTGACCGTGCCGCAGGAGACCGAGGTGGCCGAGCCCGTCCTCGTCGACATCCGCGGCACCGACGCGACCCCGGCCGCCCAGCACCTGGTCATCGACGCGCAGCCCTTCTCCAAGGCCCTCGTGGTCCTGCGCCACCACGGCAGCGCCGTGCTCTCGCAGAACGTCGAGTTCCGCGTCGGCGACTCCGCGAACCTCACCGTGGTGACCCTCCAGGAGTGGGACGACGACGCCGTGCACGCCTCCTCCCAGCAGGCGCGCCTCGGCCGGGCGGCGAGCTTCAAGCACGTGCTCGTCTCCCTCGGCGGCGACCTCGTGCGCGTCACCCCGTCCACCCGCTTCGACGCCCCCGGCGGGTCCGTGGAGCTGTACGGGCTGACCTTCGTGGACTCCGGCCAGCACCTCGAGTCCCGGCTGTTCGTGGACCACTCCCACCCGAACTGCACCTCGCGGGTGACCTACAAGTCCGCGCTGCAGGGCGAGAACGCGCACGGCGTGTGGGTGGGCGACGTCCTCATCCGCTCCTCCGCGGAGGGCACCGACACCTACGAGCTCAACCGGAACCTGATCCTCAACGACGGGCCGCGGATGGACTCAGTGCCGAACCTGGAGATCGAGACCGGCCTCATCGCCGGTGCCGGCCACGCCTCGACCACGGGCCAGCTGGACGACGAGCACCTGTACTACCTCATGTCCCGGGGCATCCCCGAGGACGAGGCGCGCCGGCTCGTGGTGCGCGGGTTCCTCTTCGAGATCCTCCAGCAGATCGGTGTCCCCGACATCGAGGAGCGGCTGCGCCAGGCCGTCCAGGACGAGCTCACCGCCGCGAACTACTGATCCGCCGCCCCCTTTCGACCACAGACTTTTTCGACCACAGGAGAACCATCCATGGCAACTCTCGAGATCAAGGACCTGCACGCGTCCGTCGTGCTCGACGACGAGACCACCAAGCCGATCCTCAAGGGCGTGAACCTGACCATCACCTCCGGTGAGGTCCACGCGATCATGGGCCCCAACGGCTCCGGCAAGTCCACGCTGGCCTCCACCATCGCCGGCCACCCCAAGTTCGTCGTCGACTCCGGTGAGGTCCTCCTGGACGGCGAGAACGTCCTGGAGATGTCCGTGGACGAGCGCGCCCGCGCCGGGCTCTTCCTGGCGATGCAGTACCCGGTGGAGATCCCCGGCGTGACGACCTCCAACTTCCTGCGCACCGCGAAGACCGCGATCGACGGCGAGGCCCCCTCGCTGCGCACGTGGACCAAGGACGTCAAGGCCGCGATGGAGCAGCTGAAGATCAGCCCCGACATGATCCAGCGCAACGTCAACGAGGGCTTCTCCGGCGGCGAGAAGAAGCGCCACGAGATCCTTCAGCTCGAGCTGCTCAAGCCGAAGATCGCGCTGCTGGACGAGACCGACTCCGGCCTCGACGTGGACGCCCTCAAGGTCGTCTCCGAGGGCGTCAACCGCGCCCTGGAGACCAACGACATGGGCGTCATGCTCATCACCCACTACACCCGCATCCTGCGCTACATCAAGCCGCAGTTCGTGCACGTGTTCCACGACGGCCGCGTGGTGGACGAGGGCGGGCCCGAGCTCGCCGACCGGCTCGAGAACGAGGGCTACGACCGCTACCTGGCCGCGGCCAAGTAGGCTCCGACCTCACCAGCCCCGAAAGGAGGCCAGTCATGGCCGACACCCCCGCTGAGACCACCGCCGATCCCGCGACCGCGGGCCGGCCCTCCACCGAGGAGGTCGAGGAGGCGCTCAAGAACGTCATCGACCCCGAGCTCGGCGTCAACATCGTGGACCTGGGCCTGCTCTACGGCTCGAAGTGGGCCGAGGACGGCGCCCTGATCCTCGACATGACCCTGACCACGGCCGCGTGCCCGCTGCAGGACGTCATCGAGGAGCAGTGCGCCCAGAACCTCGACCCGATGGTCGACGAGTGGCGCGTCAACTGGGTCTGGATGCCGCCGTGGGGTCCCGACCGGATCACCGAGGACGGCCGCGACCAGATGCGGGCCCTGGGCTTCAACATCTGAGCCCGTCCCCTCGACGACGGCGCCCCGCCCACCTCCTGCGAGGTGG
>NZ_JBHVDI010000088.1:0-15340 GCF_042802875.1 Kocuria sp. NPDC057446
CGTCCGGGGCGGGACCCGGCCGGCACCCAGCCGGCGGGATCCCGCCGTCACGGGGTGCGGTCAGCGGGCGGGCTCGGGCTGGTAGGCCCGGACGCTCTCCTCGGACTCCTCGCCGTTGTCGCTGAGGCTGATGACGCCGTAGCTCCAGCCCTTGCGACGGTAGACGGCGGAGGGCTCGCCGGTCTCCTTGTCGACGAAGAGGTAGAAGTCGTGGCCGACCAGCTCCATGTGGTCGACGGCCTCGTCGACGCTCAGCTCGGAGGCCGGGAAGCGCTTGCGCCGGATCTCGACGGGGGTGACCGCGTCGGTGAGGCTCACGCTCTGGTCGAACGCCTCCTGCTCGGCGGTCGCGAGCTCCTCGGCGGTGGTGTAGATGGGCCCGGAACTCGGGACCACGGGCAGGGTTCCCGTGGCCTCGTGAACAGCCGTGGGGCGGTGGGCGCCGCGGTGCACCTTGCGGCGGTCGCGGGCGCGGCGCAGGCGCTCGAGGAGCTTGCTGTAGGCCTCGTCGAAGGCGGCGAACTTGTCGTCGCCGCGGGCCTCGGCCCGCAGGACGGGGCCGCGGCCGGAGACCGTGATCTCCACGCCCATGCCCTGGTGGCCGGGCAGCGCGTGGTCCTTCGTGACCTTGACATCAATGCGCTGGACCTTCTCGCCCAGCTCCTCGAACTTGACGACCTTCTCGGCGGCGTACTCCTTGAACCGCTCCGGTACGGCGACGTTGCGCCCCATGACGTTCAGTTCCATGATGCCCTCCAAATCTCGGGGGTGACGTGGGCGGACAGGGCCGCCCACCCGGGAGGATTGTTGCGTCCCGTGACTCAACGTTAGTGGAATCACACGGGATAAGCACCAGGCCGGGCCGGTCCCGGATCAGCGCTGAGCGGAACCGCGGGAGGACGCACGGCGGCGAGCACCACCGCGCCGACCACCTCGGCACCGCCGGCCCGCAGGGCCCGGGCTGCCTCCCCGAGGGTCGCCCCCGTCGTCAGCACGTCGTCGACGACGACGCACCGCGCGCCGGGCCCCGCGGTGCCCCGCAGGGTCCCGCCGGGACGGCTCCGCCGGCCCGCGGTGCCCAGCCGCTTCTGCGACGGGCCGGTGAGCAGGGCCGGGGTCCCCCGGTGGCGGAGGTCCCGGCGCACGACCGTGCCGGCCGGGAGCACGCCGCGGCGCGCGCAGTCCTCCAGCAGCAGCCGCACGGGGTCGAACCAGCGCCGCCGCAGGGCCGCCGGGCCGGACGGCACGGGGACGAGCAGCACGGGCCCGGGCGGCCAGTCCGGTGCGGCCGTGTGCAGGGCCGTGGCCAGGCAGGCGGCGAGCACGGGGACCAGGTCGGTGCGCCCGGTGCTCTTGAGCGCGAGCAGGCACGTGGCGAGTCCGTGGGCGTAGCGCCCGGCGGCGACGACGGGCAGCGGCGGGTCGAGCAGCGGAGCGGCCGAGGACGCCTCGAAGGGACGGGCGCAGGAACGGCGCAGCACCAGCCGGCAGGCGCGGCACAGCCCCGCCCCCGGGGCGCGGCACACGGCGCACTCCACGGGCAGGAGCACCTCGGCGGCCTCGGACAGCCGGTCGAGGACCCGCGTCGCCGCCCGGTCGAGGGCGCGGCGGCTGGCCGGGGTCGTGGGCATGGGCATGGGCCCATCCTGTCCCGGGCGTGCCGGTCCGGACGGGTCCGGCCCCACGGTCCGGACAGCCGGGCCTGTGGACCGCGGCGGTGTCCGCCGGGCGGTCTCAGCCGGCGAACGCCGTGTCCAGCACGTCCTCGCTCTGCGGCGCCCAGGCGTTGCCGGTGAGCATGTGCAAGGTGCCGCCCGCCACGGCGTAGACGGAGGACGTGCCGTTGCCCCCGCTGAGCCCGGTGAGCCCCACGAGGCCGGGCAGCTCGCGGAAGCGCCCGGACACGTCGTAGACGCGGGGCCGGACGGAGCCCGTGCCGCCGAGCGGGGCCGCGACGAACTCCCGGTCGCTGAGCCACAGGGCCACGTCCACGTCCACGTCCGCCGCGACCCGGGTCGGCTCGTTGAGCCGCCGGGGCGTCCCGTCGGGCTCTCGCACCACGCCGGCCAGCCAGATCTGCGAGACCCCGTCGTCCTCCGTGACGACGAGCGCGCGCGTGCCCCCGCGGGAGACCCGCAGGGAGGTCACGGTCCGTGCCGCGAGCCAGGACGCCTCGACCCGGACCGGCTCCCCGGAGTCCGGGCCCGTGCGCACGGCCCTGGCGGTCCCTGCGGAGTCCGCGGTCCACACCCACCCGTGCTCGTCGAAGCTGGGGCGCGTCAGACCGGTCCCGCTGAAGCGCTCCTCGGGCTCCTGCTCCCGGGCCACGGTCACCAGCGAGCCGGTGCCCGCGTCCACGAACGCGAAGTGCTCGGCGGCGGCGTCCATCGCGGGGCTGGACGGGCGGTGGTCGTCCAGCGGCGGGATCCCGTCGACGCTCTCGGTCTGGCCGCCCTGGTAGAACACCAGCTCGCCGTCGCGCAGCCCCACCTGGCGGGACGGGACGGTGACGTCCTGCACGGGGGCGGTGTCCGTCCACCCCGCGCCCAGCTCCACGGGCGCCCCGTCGACGAGCAGCTCCACGTCGTTGACCGCGGTGAGCGAGCGGAGGCTCAGGGAGAGCTGGTCGTGCATCCGCCGGTTGATCTCGATGTTCGCGGGGTCGAACTCGGGCACGCTGAGCTCCACCGTGGCCGTGCCGTCCCGCACGGGCACCGCCGAGCGCGCCAGCGTGGTCCCGGCCGGGAACGCCGAGGTCACCGCGCCCCGCAGGTACGGCGCCGGGCCGCCGAGCAGGGCCCGCACGATCGACGTCGAGACGGGCACCCGGTCCGGGAACCACCGGGGGTCGACCACGACGTTGGACAGGTCCTCGTCCGCGAAGTACAGGTGGTGGGGCTCGAAGATGTCCTCGAAGTCGGCCGGGGTGAGCGCCGTCGCGTCCGGGGCGTCGGAGATCCGCCACTGGCCGTCCACCTGGACCACGTCGAAGTCGAGGACCTCGGTGGCGCCCGCCGGCTTGCGCTCGATCACGCCGGTGCCGTCGACCACGCTGTCCACCTCGAGGTTCACCCGGTACTCGTTGTCCTCGAGCCGGGGCACGGGCGCGGCGTCGCCGCGGTGCACGAGGGTGCGGGCGTCGGGGTGCCAGGTGCCGGCCAGCTCCGGGGTGAGGTACTCGCGGGCCACGGAGTAGTCGTCGGCCACGCCGGTCCCGGCCGCGAGGAAGCCCCGCACGATCTGCTCCGGCGTCGCCCCCTCGCGGGGCCCGGCCGGCGCGACGTCGTAGCTGGGCTGGACCGCGGACCGGGTGGGCTCGGCGTGCCGGTGCACGGGCCCGGACCGGGGAATGGCTCCGCAGCCGCCGATCGCCACGACCGCGGCCAGGGACAGCGCGGCCGTGCGGGTCAGCCGCCGGGTCCTGCTCATGGGCGGTCCTCCTCGGCGTCGGCCGGCGGCACTGCGGCGGCCGGGGGCGTCCGCTCCGCCGGGGCGGCGGGCGCCAGCGCCAGCGTGCCCGTCCGCGTCACCACCGCCGTCTCCGGGTACGCGTCGGCGTCGGGCGGCAGCCCGAGCGGGCTCTCGTCGTCGGGCAGCAGGCGCCGGGCGCGGGTCCGGGGCAGGGTGAGGCGGAAGCACGCGCCCTCCCCCGGGGCGCCCCAGACGTCGAGCCGGCCGCCGTGCAGCCGCGTGTCCTCGGTGGCGATGGCCAGGCCGAGCCCCGTCCCGCCGGTCGTGCGCGCCCGGGCCGGGTCCGCGCGCCAGAAGCGGTGGAACACCTTGGCGGCCTCCTCCTCGGTCATCCCGATGCCGTGGTCGCGCACCGCCACGGCCGCGGCCACCTCGGAGGCCCCCACGACGATCTCGATGGGCCGCCCCTCCCCGTGCTCGAGAGCGTTGACCACGAGGTTGCGCAGGATCCGCTCGATCCGCCGCTGGTCCCCCTGGACGGTGCAGCGGGACAGCTCCGAGCGCACCCGCACCGTGGAGCCGGAGGAGACGGCCAGCGGGGCGGCGGCCTCCACGACGTCGTGCACCACCGAGAACAGCTCGACGCTGGCCACCTCCAGCCGCGCCGCTCCCGCGTCGAAGCGGGAGATCTCCAGGAGGTCGGCCAGCAGGGAGTCGAAGCGGTCCACCTGGTGGTACAGCAGCTCGGCGGAGCGCCGGTTGACGGGGTCGAAGTCCTCACGGGCGTTGAACAGCACCTCGGCCGCCATCCGCACCGTGGTCAGCGGGGTGCGCAGCTCGTGGGAGACGTCCGAGACGAAGGTCTGCTGCATCGAGGACAGCTGCTCGAGCTGGGTGATCTGCTCCTGCAGGCTGTCCGCCATGCGGTTGAAGGACCGGGCGAGACGCGCGACCTCGTGCGAGCCGCTGACGGGCATCCGCACGCCCAGGTCGCCGTCCGCGAGCTGCTCGGCCACGCGGGCCGTGCTGGAGACGGGGCGGACGACCTCGCGGGTGACGTACCAGACGATGGCGCCCACGAGCAGGAGCAGGACGACCACCGACAGGAGCAGCACGGCGTGCATCGCGTCGAGGGTCCGCTGCGGCTCGGAGAAGTCGTAGACGAGGTAGAGCCCGTAGCGGCTGTTCTGGTAGAGGTCCACCACGGTGCCGACGACGATGACGGGGGCCTCCTCCCCGTTCTCCGTCACCCGGACCGAGGCGGGCTGCCAGAACACGCCGTCCTGCTCCGCGAGCCGCTCCTGCAGCTGCTGCGGCACGGTGCTCGACGTCATCCAGGGGCTCTGGCTCTGCGCCGGGATGAGGGTCTGGCCGCTCGTGAAGTCCATCGGGAGCAGGATCCAGCGCTCCGTCTCCGCGCCGTCGACCGAGAGGGAGCCGAGGGTCGAGGCCACGAGGGCCTGCAGCTCGTCGCGGTCCGAGGCGTCCGAGGCGTCGAAGCTGGCCTGCACCTGCTCGAAGTCGGCGGTGGCGGAGGCGAGGACCTGGCCCAGCCGCTCGGAGAACAGCCGGTCCGCGATCTGGTGGGAGAGGAAGCTGCCCGTCACGAAGAAGGCCAGCGCGGTCAGCGACAGGGACACGGCGATGGCGCGGAACTGCAGGGACTGCCGCCACCGGCGGGCCAGCAGGAGCCGCCCCAGCCGCAGCCGTCGGGTCGCGGCACGGGCCGGCCCGCGGCGCCGGGGGGAGGCGGCGGCGTCCGGCGGGGTCATCGGACGGACGTGCCCGCCTTGTAGCCGACGCCGCGCACGGTGACCACGATCTCGGGGCTCTCCGGGTCCCGCTCGATCTTGGAGCGCAGCCGCTGCACGTGGACGTTGACGAGCCGGGTGTCGGCGGCGTGCTGGTAGCCCCACACGTCGCGGAGCAGCATCTCCCGCGAGAACACCTGGTGCGGGGCGCGCGCCAGCGCGGTGAGCAGGTCGAACTCCAGCGGGGTGAGGCCGATCTCGTGGTCCCCGCGGTGCACGCTGTGCCCGCTCACGTCGATGGTGAGGTCGCCGATCCGCAGCTCCTGCGAGTTGGCGCGCTCGACGGGGCGCAGCCGGGCCTTGACCCGGGCGACGAGCTCGGCGGGCTTGAAGGGCTTGGGCACGTAGTCGTCGGCCCCGGCCTCCAGCCCGCGGACCACGTCGACGGTGTCCGACTTGGCGGTGAGCATGACGACCGGGACGTCCGAGATCGTGCGGATCTCGCGGCAGACCTGGATGCCGTCCTTGCCCGGGAGCATGAGGTCGAGCAGCAGCAGGTCCGGGCGCACGGCCCGGAAGGTGTCCACGGCGGTGGCGCCGTCGTAGCAGAAGACGGGCTCGAAGCCCTCCGCGGTCAGGACGATCCCGATCATCTCCGACAGGGCGGCGTCGTCGTCGACGACCAGTATTCGCGCGTTCATCGCCTCTCCGGTGGTGTGTGGCGGCCCCGCCGGGGCGGGGGCACCGTGGCCCGGGGCGTCCGGGGCGTCGTGGTGGACCGGGGTCCACCTGCATTGTGGCCGATTGCGGCCCGCCCCGCACCTCGGGGCGGAGTGTGTCGGTCCACCAGGTGGGACGGGCTCACGCCTCGGCGGCGGTCCTGGCCAGCGCCGAGGCGGTCCCGGTGACCCGCGCGAGGACGTCGCGCAGCGCGGCGGGGCCCAGGGCGTCGAGTTCCTCGCGCGGTGCGATCCGGACGAGGTCGAGCGCGGCGGCCGTCAGGCCGAGGTCCCGCCAGACGGACCACACGTCCGCGGCGACCGTCCGGGGCGGTCCCCCGGTCAGCGGGACGAGGCCGAGCCACAGCTGCACGCCGTCCTCGACGAGCCCGGCGAGCGGCTCCCAGTCCTGGACGGGGCCGGTCGGGGCGGGCACCTGCACGGCGTCGGCACCGGCCTCCCGGGCGAGCCGGGGCTCGACCCCGGGCGGCAGCCGGAGGGCGACGCCGGCGGCACCGGCCGCGCGGCAGGCCTCGACGACCGCGCCGAGCGATCTCCGGGCCTCCGCGCCGGGGACCGCGCGCAGGGTCCGGTAGCCGCTCATCGTGGGCAGGGCGCCCGCGAGCACCCGGGCGAGCTCCGGCTCGTCCAGCTGGACGAGGACGTCGCGGCCCGGCGCTGCGGCGCGCACCGCCCGGATGTGCTCCCGGACGCCGGAGGCCAGGGAGTCCGCGATGTCGCGGCGGGCGCCGTGGTCCTTGAGCGCTCGCTCCCCGGCGTGCAGGTGGAGCCGGGCGGCCAGGGTGAGCGGGCCGAGGAGCTGGGTCTTGACCGGTGCGTCGTCGGGGCCGCTCTCGGCGCCGATCACGTCCGCCAGCACGTTGACGTCGGCGGCCAGCAGCGCCCGGGCCGACCGGGAGTCCTTGCCCGGCACCCCGGACACGCGCAGACCGTGGGGCTGCTGGTCCGCGTACAGCTCGTCGAGCACCGCGGCCGTGCGGGCCACGGGGTCGGCGGCCGGGCCGCGGGCCGGCAGCAGCGGGAGGAACGAGATGTGCGGGGCCCCGAGCTCGCCCCGCAGCAGCGTGACGGACTCCACGACGTCCGTGCCCGGCATCGCGCCGAGGGCCGTGCCCACGACGCCGGGGACGTCGGGGTCGGTGCGCCGGCGGCCGGGCGGGGCGCTGCGGCTCACGAGGGGTCGTCGTCCTGCCGCCGGTGGTCCTCGGAGAGGGCCACGTGGTGGCGGATGACCTCGCTGATGATGAAGTTCAGGAACTTCTCGGCGAACTCGGGGTCGAGCTGCGCGGACGCCGCGAGCGCCCGGAGCCGGCCGATCTGGGCGGCCTCGCGGTCCGGATCGCCGGCGGGCAGGCCGTGGGTGGCCTTGAGGACGCCGACGCGCTGGGTGGCCTTGAACCGCTCCGCGAGCAGGTGCACCAGGGCGGCGTCGATGTTGTCGATGGTGCCGCGGATGGACCGCAGCTCGTCGAGCACGCGAGGCTCGGCCTGCTCCTGCAGCGAGGACGCGGCGGCGTCGAAGTCCTCGTGGGCCCGGACGTCGGCGGAGGCGTGGGGGTGCGGTGCGCTCATGCCGGCCAGTCTATCGGCCGGGACCGGGCCCGCCGGCGACGTCGGGGCGGGCCAGGGAGTGGGCGCGGTCCACGGTGGCCTGGCCGAGGACCCGGGTGCCCTGGTAGAGCACCACCGACTGGCCGGGGGCGACACCGCGCAGGGGCTCCTCGAGGCGGACCACGAGCTCGGGCTCCGGGCCGCCGTCGGGCCCCTCGACGAGCTCGAGGTGGGCCCGGGCGGGAACGGGGTCCCCGTGCGCCCGGACCTGGGCGAGCACGGGGAACGGGGCCGAGGCGGCGCCGGCGGCGGCCGCCGGGCCCAGCAGCGGCCCCGCCTCGGGCACGGGCGCCCCGGCCCAGGAGGGGCGGATGCCGCGCAGCTCGTCGACGGCCAGCATCGCCTGCGGGCCCACGATCACCTCGTTGGTCTTCGGCCGGATCTCCAGGACGAAGCGCGGCTTCCCGTCGGGGGCCGGGGTGCCGATGCGCAGACCCTTGCGCTGGCCCACGGTGAAGGCGTTGGCGCCGGGGTGGGTGCCGACCACGTTGCCCTCGACGTCCTTGATCCGGCCCTCGCTCATCTCGATGCGCTCCGCGAGCCAGCCGCGGGTGTCGCCGTCGGGGATGAAGCAGATGTCGTGGGAGTCCGGCTTGCTCGCCACGGAAAGACCGCGGCGGGCGGCCTCGGCGCGGACCTCGGCCTTGGAGGGGGTCTCCGCGAGCGGCAGGAGCACGTGCTCGAGCTGCTCGGCGGTGAGCACCCCGAGGACGTAGGACTGGTCCTTGGCCCAGTCCGCGGCGCGGTGTAGCTGCCGGCCGCCGGCGGGGTCCTCGACCACCTTGGCGTAGTGGCCGGTGCAGACGGCGTCGAAGCCCAGGGCGAGGGCCTTCTCGAGCAGGGCGGCGAACTTGATCTTCTCGTTGCAGCGCAGGCAGGGGTTGGGGGTGCGTCCCGCCGCGTACTCCGCCACGAAGTCGTCGACGACGTCGGCCTGGAAGCGCTCGGAGAAGTCCCACACGTAGTACGGGATGCCGAGGACGTCGGCGGCGCGCCACGCGTCGCGGGAGTCCTCGATGGTGCAGCAGCCCCGGGAGCCGGTACGCAGGGTGCCGGGGGTGCGCGAGAGCGCCAGGTGGACGCCCGTCACCTCGTGGCCGGCGTCGACGGCCCGGGCCGCCGCCACGGCCGAGTCGACGCCGCCGCTCATGGCTGCCAGTACTCGCACGGTGAGATCGTCTCCAGGGTTCGGTGGTTCGGTGGTCCGTGTCCTCAACGGGGCGCGGCGGGCCGGTATTCCCCGACCGGACGGGGCACCGCGTGCGGGCGCGTGGTCGGGCCGGGGAGGGGTCAGGCCCGTGCCGCGCCGGAGAGCCCGGCGCGCAGCGCCCGCCGGTGGACCTCGGGCAGCACGGCGAGCAGGGCGTCGACGTCGGCGTCGGTGCTGGTGCGGCCCAGGCTGAAGCGCTGGGCGCCGCGCGCGGTGGCCTCGTCCAGCCCCATGGCCAGCAGCACGGAGGACGCGCGGGGCACCCCGGCGTGGCAGGCGGAGCCCGTGGAGGAGGCGATCCCGGCGCCGTCCAGCAGGAACAGCAGGGAGTCCCCCTCGCACCCCGGGAACGTGAAGTGGGCGTTGCCGGGCAGCCGGGTCCCCGCGTGCTCCCGGTCCTCGGGCCCGCGCAGGACGGCGTCCGGCACGATCCGCCGCACGCCCTCCACCAGCCGGTCGCGCAGGACGGCGAGCCGCTCCGCCTCGGTCTCCCGCTCCGCGGCGGCCTCCCGTGCCGCCACGCCGAAACCGGCGAGCGCGGCGGCGTCGAGGGTGCCCGAGCGCACCGTGCGCTCCTGTCCCCCGCCGTGCTGGACGGGCGACAGTCCCACGGTGCGCCCGGCCACGAGGGCGCCGGCGCCCACCGGCCCGCCCACCTTGTGGGCGGAGACGGCCAGCGTGGTGAGCCCGGGCAGGTGCGCGTCGACGGGCAGGGAGCCGAAGGCCTGCACGGCGTCGCAGTGGAAGGGGATCCCGTGCTCCTCTGCGGTCGCGGCGAGCTCCGCGACGGGCTGGACGGCGCCCACCTCGTTGTTCGCCCACATCACGGTCAGCAGGGCGACGGCGCCCGGGTCCCGGGCCAGCTCCTCACGCACGGCGTCCGGGTCCACCCGCCCGGCCGCGTCGACGGGCAGCCAGACCGCCTCCGCGCCTTCGTGGGCGGCCAGCCACTCGACGGTGTCCGCGACCGCGGCGTGCTCCACGGCGGAGGCGAGGACGCGGCGGCGGCGGGGGTCCTGCGCGCGCCGGTGCCGGTACAGGCCCTGGACGCCCAGGTTGTCGGCCTCGGTGCCGCCGGAGGTGAAGACCACCTCGACGGGCTCCGCGCCGAGGGCCGCGGCGACCTCCTCGCGGGCCAGCTCGACGACGGCGCGCGCCGCGCGGCCGGGCCGGTGCAGGGAGGACGGGTTGCCGCCGCGCGCCAGCTGCTCGGCGACCGCGGCGAGCGCGGAGGGCCGGAGCGGCGCGGTGGCGGCGTGGTCGAGGTAGACGGGCTCGTGCGGCACGGACGCCAGTCTAGGGCCCCGGCCGGGGCGGGCGCCCGGCGTCCGTAGACTGGCGGTCATGCTCCGCATCCTCTTCCACACCCCCGAGATCCCGGGCAACACCGGCAACGCGATCCGGCTCGCCGCGGTCACCGGGGCCGAGCTGCACCTCGTGGAGCCGCTGGGCTTCGACTTCGGCTCCGCGCACCTGCGCCGGGCCGGGCTGGACTACCACGACCTCGCGGTGCTGACCGTCCACCCGGACCTGGAGGCGGCCTGGGCCGCCCTGGCCCCCGAGCGCGTCTGGGCGTTCACCACCGACGGCGAGATCGCGCACACGGAGGTGGCCTACCGTCCCGGGGACGTGCTGCTGTTCGGGCCGGAGTCGGTGGGCCTGCCCGCCGCGGTGAAGGCGGACCCGCACGTCACCGCGCGGGTCCGCATCCCCATGCTCCCGGCCCGCCGGTCCCTGAACCTCGCCAACTCGGCGTCCATCGCCGTCTACGAGGCGTGGCGCCAGCTGGGCTTCGCGGGCGCCGGGCGGTAGCCCCTCGGGGCACGGCGCCGCCGCCGGGCCCCGCTGCCCGTGGGGCACGGCCCCACGCCGCTCACCGCTGCTCGTCGGCGTCGCCGACCGTCACCTCCACGGTGCGCTCCTCGCCGTCCCGCACGAACGTCATCGTCCCGGTGCCGCCGGCGGGCAGTTCGCGCACGGCCGCTGTCAGGGAGCTCGCGTCCTGGATGCGGTGCCCGTTGAACTCGGTGATGACGTCGTCCACCTCGAGCCCGGCGTCGTCGGCCGGTGAGCCGGGGACGACCTCCTGCACCGCGGCGCCGTCGGAGAACGCGCGGCTCCGGCCCTCCGCGCCCGGTGCGGCGCTCACGCTCGTGCCGAGGTAGCCGTGGGTGGCCCGGCCGCTCTCGATGATCTCCTCGGCCACCCGCTTCGCGGTGTCGACCGGGATCGAGAAGCCCACGCCGATGTTGCCGGCCTCGGTGCCGGAGCCGGCGGAGGCGATGGCCACGTTGATCCCGATCACCTCGCCGTCCGTGTTGATCAGGGGCCCGCCCGAGTTGCCCGGGTTGATGGCGGCGTCGGTCTGGATCACGTTGAGGAACACCGACGGCGAGGACCCCTGCGAGCGGCCGCCGGGGCCGCCGTCCTCGTCCGGGAAGTTGAAGAAGAAGTCGTTGCCGTTGCCCTGCTCGTCGCCCTCGCCCTCCGAGGGCGTGCTCGGCGCGGCGGAGGAGGCCACCGTGATCGTCCGGTTCAGGGTGGAGACGATCCCGTCGGTCACCGTGCCCGCGAGGCCCAGCGGCGCGCCGATGGCGATGGCCCGGTCCCCCACGTTGACGTCGGCCAGGGAGCCCAGGGCCGCCGGGGTCAGACCCTGGGCGTCGACCTTCAGCACCGCGAGGTCGGACAGCGGGTCCGTGCCGACCACCTCCGCGGGCAGCACCCTGCCGTCGTCGAGCTGCACCTCGAGGGAGGGGCTGCTCGTGTTGCCGTCGAGGGTCACCACGTGCGTGTTGGTGAGAATGTGCCCCGCGTCGTCGATGATCACACCGGACCCTGAGCCGTTCTGACCGCCGCCGGACGCGGAGATCGTCACCACGGACGGGGACGCCTTCACGGCCGCGGCGGTGACCGCGTTCACCTCGTCCTGGTCGTTGACGATGATCGAGCTGGACCCCGGCCCGCCCGCGGCCGGCGCCGCACCGCCACCGTCCAGCAGGGCGTCCGTCCCCACCGCCGCCCCGGCCCCGACCAGCGCGGCCAGGACCATGCCCGTCACGAGCGAGCCCCCGGAGAAGCGGCGCCGCTGCCGGCGGCCGGCGGCCTCGGACCCGCCGTCCCAGGGCCGCTGGCCGGCGGGATCCCCGCCGCCCTGCCACGCCCCGGGATACGGGCCCGCGTCCTGGCCTCCGGGCCGCATCCCGTAGACGGGACGGGTGTCCTGCGCGGGACCGGGCGTCCACGGATCCGCGGCAGAACGGCCGCCGACCCGCGGAAGGGGCTGCGTGAGCTGCGGATCGGTGCCGTCACGGGGGTCGCGGGGCTCGGACATGGGGGCTCCTCCTGGACAGGGACGGGCCCGGCCGGTCCCGGTGCGGACCGGGCGGCGCGGGCGGCTCTGTCCACCAGTATCCACGCCCGCACTGAGACGGGGCTGAGAGACCTGGGCGCCGGCAGGATGCCGCCCGGACGGCGCCCGTGCCCGCGCCGGACGCGGTGCGACAGGTCATCAGCCGCCTTGTGGTTTCGCCCTGCGCGTAGGCCCCGCGCCGGTCGTTCCGCCGCGGCGGGCCCGTCCTAGAATCAGGAGCACCGACCACGTGAGGGAGATCATGCACTGGCGCCCCATTGCCCGACGGACCGCCGCCGGCTGCGGCCTGACGCTCGCCCTGCTCGTACCCGTGGGTGCTGCCGTCGCCCAGCCGCCCGTCGACGTGCCCCCCGGTGAGCGGATCGTCGACGAGTCCGGGGTCCTGGAGGACCCCGCGGCGCTCGCCGAGGACGTGCGCCAGCTCGCCACCCAGGAGGGCATCACCCTGACCGCGGTGTTCGTCGACTCCTTCACGAACCCCTCGGACCCCGACGCGTGGCTGCAGGAGTTCGCCGAGCTCAACGATCTCGGCAGCTCGGACGCGGTGCTGGTCGTCGCCACGGAGGACCGCCAGCAGCGCTTCTCCGCGTACTCGACCGGCCCCCTCAGCGCCGAGCAGCAGGAGCGCATCAACCGGCAGCACATCACGCCGGCGCTCGCCGCCGACGACTGGGACGGCGCGGTCGCGGGCGCCGTCGAGGGCATCGAGACGGAGCTCTCCGGGGCTCCTGCGGGGACCCAGGACAGCTCCGACGGGGGCGGCGCGGGCTTCGGCCTGCTCGGCCTCGGCGCGCTCGGCCTGGGCGGGCTCGCCGTCTACGGCATGGCCGCCCGCAACAAGAAGCGCCGGCAGCAGGGTCCCGCCCCGCACGGCGGGCCCACCGGCGGGGGCGGGCCCCAGGGACCCGGCCGCCCGCACCCGGCCGTCCCGGTCCCGGAGCTGCGCAAGCGGGCCGGGGAGCTGCTCGTGTCCACGGACAACGCCATCCAGCACTCCGAGCAGGAGCTGGCCTTCGCGCAGCTGCAGTACGGGGACGAGCAGGTCGAGCCGTTCCGCCGGGCCATCCAGGACGCCAAGAAGCACATGCAGGCCTCCTTCGCCCTCCAGCAGCAGCTCGAGGACCACATCCCCGACACCGAGGAGCAGCAGCGGGCCTGGCTCGGGGAGATCATCGCCCGCTCCCAGGACGCCCAGCGCCCGCTCCAGGAGCACCAGGAGGCCTTCAGCTCCCTGCGCCGGCTGGAGTCCCGGGCCCCGGAGGCCCTCGAGGACGTCCGGCGCCAGGCCGAGGCCGTGCGCCCCCGCTTCTCGACGGCCGACGCCCGGCTGCGGGAGCTGACCGCCCGCTACCACGAGACCGCGCTCGCCCCCGTCAAGGACAACATCGACCAGGCCCGGGACCGGCTCGACTTCGTGGACACCGCCGTGCAGGAGGCCCGCACCGACCTCGCCGCCGGGCGCACGAGCGACGCCGTGCTGGACATCCGCGCCGCCGAGGAGGGCGTGGGGCAGGCCGGGGGCCTGCTCGACGCCGTGGAGCACGCGGCCACCGAGCTGGCCCACGCCGAGGAGTCCCTCAAGGACGCCGTGACCATCGCCCAGCGGGACGTCGCGGAGGCGGAGGCCCTCGTCCGGCGCGGCTCGAACCCGGAGCTCGCGGGAGCGGTCGCCGGCGTCGGCGCCGTCCTGCGCACGGTCGAGGAGCAGATGCGCGCGGGCCGGATCGATCCGCTCGGTCTGAGCCGGCGCCTCGCGGTGGCCAAGGACGAGCTCGACAAGGGTCTCGCCTCGGTGCGCTCCCAGAACGACCGGGACCGCTCGGCGCGGGAGACCCTCGCCCACACCCTCGTCTCCGCGCAGGCCCAGCTCAGCTCGGCCAGCGAGTACATCTGGGCCCGGCGCGGCGGTGTCGGTCCCGAGGCGCGCACGCGTCTCGCGGAGGCGGAGCGCTACCTCGAGGCCGCCCAGCAGGCGCGGCGGTCGGACCCCTCGGAGGCGCTGACCTACGCCAACGAGGCCGTCCGCCTCGCCGGCGAGGCCCAGTACATCGCGCAGCGGGACGTCGACTCCTTCTCCTACGGCGGCTTCGGCACGCCCGTGGGCATGGGCGGACACCGGGGCCGCTCCAACAGCGGCCTGGGCGGCGCCATGCTCGGCGGCATCCTGCTGGGCTCGATCCTCAACGGCGGCGGCGGCTTCGGCGGCGGCGGCGGCGGAGGCGGTGGCTTCGGCGGCAGCTTCGGCGGCGGGTTCGGCGGCGGAGGCGGAGGCTTCGGCGGCGGCATCGGGGGCAGCTTCTGATCCCGGCCGCCGGGCCCCCGCCGCCCCGTGGAACCCGCCCGACCCGACACCCCCGGCCGGTCCAGCACCTCCGGCCGGGACAGGAACCCTGACCGACCCACGATCCCGGGAGACCCTCCCGGGAAGCACCAGAGGAGAGAAGGAACCATGATCAAGCAGTCCATCTTCGGCCGCATCGCCCAGCTGGCGAAGGCCAACATCAACGCCATGATCGACGCCGCCGAGGACCCGCAGCGCATGCTGGACCAGATGGTGCGCGACTACACCGAGAACATCCGCGAGGCGGAGGCCGCCGTCGCCCAGACCATCGGCAGCCTGCGCCTGCTGGAGCAGGACCACGCCGAGGATGTGCGCGAGGCCCAGGAGTGGGGCAACAAGGCCCTCGCCGCCTCGAACAAGGCCGAGGAGTACCGCGGGGCCGGCAGGTCCTCCGAGGCCGAGAAGTTCGACAACCTCGCCAAGGTGGCGCTCCAGCGCCAGATCCAGTACGAGACGGAGGCGCGGGGCGCCGAGCCGCAGATCCAGTCCCAGACCGAGGTCGTGGAGAAGCTCAAGGACGGGCTGAACAAGATGCGGGGCAAGCTCCAGGAGCTGTCCAACAAGCGGGACGAGCTCAACGCCCGGCAGAAGACGGTGCAGGCGCAGTCGCAGGTGCAGGACGCGCTGAAGGCCTTCGACGTGCTCGACCCGACGAGCGAGGTGTCGCGCTTCGAGGACAAGATCCGCCGCGAGGAGGCCCGCGTCCTGGGACAGCAGGAGCTCGCCGCGTCCTCCCTGGACGCGCAGTTCGAGTCCCTCGAGTCCCTCGGCCAGCAGTCGGAGATCGAGGCGCGGCTCGCCGCGCTGAAGTCCAGGAACGCAGAGCGGATCGTCTCCTCCGAGGAGGTCTGACCCGCTCCGTCCCCGGAGGGCGCAGGAGCCCCCACGGCCGCGGCCGTGGGG
>NZ_JBHVDI010000089.1:0-15214 GCF_042802875.1 Kocuria sp. NPDC057446
TTTGTGTATAAGAGACCGGAACACGAGCAGCGGGGGTCGAGCGGTCCGCACGGACCGCTCGACCCGTGCGTGAGCGGTGCCCGGCCCCCGGGCCGAGGCGCAGGAGGAGAACCATGTCGAGCGGAGCCGACCGCACCCCCCCGGAGTCGGACACCTCCCGGGCGCAGCCCCCGCGCGTCTCGCTGCAGCCCTGGACCCGGCAGATGGACGCCTACACCGGCCCCGACACGCTGCTGGACTTCAACCAGGTCGACAACGTGTGCATCGACCTCACCGAGGCGAACTCGTCCGGTCAGGCGCAGCTGCTCATGGGCCGGCCCACCCGCCTGTCCACGATCGTGCACGACCCCGCGGCCTACGGGCACGCCGTGCGCGCGGCCCGGGCCCTGCGCACCAAGACCCACGAGCTGTCGGTCAACCACGGGCTCGACGCCGCGTACCTCGCCGCCGGCACCGCCTCCTGGCTCGCCCGGCCCCGTGGCTCCGACCCGACCGGCGCCGGCCAGCGCCGCTGGATCGCGCCCGTCCTGCTGGCCCCCCTGGCGCTCAAGCCGCGACCGGACCTCGACGACTTCGAGCTCCAGCTCGTCGGCCCCGCCCGGCTCAACCCGGCCATGGTCCGCCGGCTGGCGGCCGACCACGGCGTGGACCTGACCTCCGGCGAGCTCGCCCGGCTCGCCTACGGCACCCGGCGGCTCGACCCGGCCCCGGCCCTCGAGACGCTGCGCACCCTCGCCGGGGCGGTGCCCGGGATGCACGTCGAGCACAAGCTGCTCGTGTCCACGTTCGCGGACCTGCACGACCGGCCCGCGGACCTGTCGGTCGTGGCCCGCACCGCGGTGGTGCGGGACCTCGCCCGGCTCAAGGACTCCACGGTCGGACGGATCCCGCAGGTCGAGGAGATCACGGACGGCGCGCCGCCGCTGGACGAGCGCGACCCCGCCGACGAGCTGCTCATGCTCGACGCCGACGGCCCCCAGCAGGAGGTCCTCGACCTCGCCGCACAGGGGCACTCCTTCGTGGTGACCGCCGCCCCCGGCACCGGTCAGCTCGACACCGCCGTGAACACGGTGGGCACCCTCGTGGCCGCCGGGCGGACCGTCCTGGTGCTGGGGGAGCGGCGCACCACGCTCGCCGCGTTCGGCCGGCGGATGGACGGGCTGGGCCTGGGCACCGCCGTCCTGCCCCTGTCCTCCCAGCTCAGCGACGCCGACGTGGCCCAGCAGCTCGTCCGGGCCGTCGCCCGCAACGAGCGCGCGGAACGCCCGGACCTGACCGAGCTGCACGAGACGCTGCGCACCAGCCGCGACCAGCTCGCCGAGCACGTGCGGTCCCTGCACACCGTCCGGCCGCGGTGGTCGGTGTCCCCGTACCGGGCCGTGCAGGCGCTCGCCGAGCTCACCTCCCGCCGGCCGGCGCCCGCCACGGCGGTGCGGTTCCCGCGCTCGGTGCTGGACGCCGTCACGGAGCGGGACGACGTCGTCGCCCGGCTCGAGCGCGCCGCCGGGCTCGGGGCCTTCGACGCCGCCACCCTCGCCGGGCCCTGGACCGGGGCGCGCCTGGTCAACGAGGACGAGGCCCGGCAGGCGCACCGGCTCGCCCAGTCCCTGCTGCTGGAGCTGACCACCCTCGAGACCGGGATGCGGCACGTCCTGGCCACCAGCGGGCTGCGGAGCGGCACGACCGTCCCCGAGTGGGGCCGGCAGCTGCGGCTGCTGCAGGAGGTCCAGGACTCCCTGACCCGCTTCACCCCCGACATCTACGACCGGCCCGTCACGGACCTCGTCGCCGCGACCGCCGGGTCCGGCTGGCGGCGGGAGCACGGCATCGAGATGACCGGGCTGCAGCGCTCCCGGCTGCGCAAGGCCGCGAAGGAGTACATCCGGCACGGGGTGCACCTCTCGGACCTGCACAGCGCCCTGCTGCGCGTGCAGTCGGAGCGCGAGCGGTGGCGGGAGTGGGCCACCTCGTCCACGCACCCGGTCGTCTCGGAGCGGGTGGAGGAGCTCGCGGCGGTGCAGGCCCGCTTCGTGGAGGACCTCGAGGGCCTGGCCATCGCGCTCGAGGGCTCGCCCACCGGCGGGGACCTCCTCGGACTGCCGGTCGACCGGCTGCGCGAGACCCTGGACGGGCTCATCAACGACGAGGAGAACCTCGCCGTGCTGCCCGAGCGCACCGTCCTGCTGGACGAGCTGCGCGGCCAGGGCCTCGGCGAGCTCGTGGACGACCTGGTCCGGCGCACCGTGCCCCGCGCGGAGGTCCGCGGGGAGTTCGACCTCGCCTGGTGGCAGTCCACGCTCGAGGCGATGATCACCGGCGACGACTTCCTGGCGATGCCCGAGGGCCACGCGCTGCGCCGGGCGGAGTCCGTGTTCCGCCGCGCCGACGCCGCGCACGTCGCCTCCGGGGCCGGACGCCTCCTGTGGGAGCTCGCCGACCGCTGGCAACGCACCGTGCGGCGCTCCCCGCGCGCGGCTGCTGCCCTGCGCCGGATGCTCCGGGCCGGCGCCGCCCCGCTCGACGAGGTGAGCTCCTCGGCGGGCGAGCTGATCGGCTCGCTGGTGCCCGTCTGGACGGCCAGTCCCCTGGTGCTGTCCGCGGCGCTGCCCGAGGACCACGACTTCGACGCCGTGGTGGTGCTCGACGCCGAGAGCTCCCCGCTCGCGGCGGTGCTGCCGGCGCTGACCCGGTGCCGGCAGGTCATCGCGTTCGGGGACCCGCACCTGGGGCGGCCGCAGCCGTTCACGGTGGCGCCCACCGCGGTCCCCGCTCCGGGGGCCCAGCCGGTGGTCGAGGTGGACAGCGCCTTCGACGCCCTCTCCCGGGTGGTGCCCGAGCGGACGCTGCGCACCGTGTACCGGTCCATGGACGAGCAGGTCTTCCGGCACCTGAACGAGCAGTTCTACGGCGGGCGGCTGAGCCGGCTGCCGCACGGCGAGTCCGTCACCGGGAGCACCCCCGTCCTCGACGTCGAGTACGTCCCGGACGGGGTGGGCGCCCTGACCGCCGGGATCGAGGGCATCCAGGCGCCCGCCGCCGAGGTGCGGCGCGTCGTGGAGCTCGTCTTCGAGCACGCGGCACGCCACCCGCTGCGGTCGCTGGCCGTGGTCACCGCCAGCGCCGTGCACGCCGCACGGATCGCCCAGGCCGTCCGGCAGCGGATGCGCGAGGAGCCCGCCGCCGCGGCCTTCTTCGCCCCGGGCCCCGAGTCCTTCCGGGTGGTCGACCTGCACCGGGCGGCGGGCATCGTACGGGACACCGTCATCTTCTCGCTGGGCTTCGGCAAGACGGCCAACGGGCGCACCGTGCCCTACCTCGGGGCGCTGTCCGAGCGGCACGGGCGCCAGCACTTCGTGCTCGGCATGACCCGGGCGCGCCACTCCACCCGGATCGTGACCTCCCTGCACCCGGGGGAGATGGAGGGCAAGGGCCTCCAGCACGGGGCCCGGGACTTCGCGCGCGTGCTCGCCGCGCACCTCGGCGGCCCGCCCCCGCAGGAGGACGGGGCCCGGGACCGCCACGACGACGCGCTGGTGGTCGACCTCGCCCGGCGGCTCGTGGAGCGCGGGGCCTCGGTGCGGCTGGACTACGCGGGCGTGCTCGACCTGGTCGCGTGGGCGGGCACGGAGTCCCTGTCCGCGGGGGCCGTGGTGTCGGGCCGCGCCCGGACCGAGGACCCGCCGCTGCGGATCCCGGTGGCCGGCCAGTCCGACGGGTCGGCGGAGAACGCGGCCCTGTCCGTGCGGGAGCGCTCGCGGCTGCGCCCCCAGCAGCTCGAGCGCACCGGCTGGAACTACGTCACGCTGTGGACCATCGAGGTCTTCACCGACCCGGACACCGTCGCCGAGCTCGTCCGGCGCTATCTCGGCCTGCCCGTCGGCGCCCGGGAGAGCACCCGTGCCGGCTGAGCCGCAGCGCCTGCCCGGGGGAGACCCCGTGCCGGCGGAGCCGGAGCACCCGTCCCGCGGGGTGCCCGCGGGGGGCGGACCGGAGGGCGCACCCGACGCGGCCCCCGCGCCGGGCGGGCCGGACCGCGCGCGCGGACCGGAGGCGGCCTCGGCGCCGCGCCGCCGCAGACGCGGGCCGCGGCGGGCCACCGGGGGCACGTTCACCGGGGCGGAGCCGCGCCTGCCCGGTCTGGACGGGCAGGGGTCCGCGGGGGACGAGCAGACCGCGGACGGGGAACGGGCCCACGAGCAGTGGCTCAGGGCGCAGCGTCCTCCGCACTGGGACTGACCGGCGCCGGGACGAGGACCACGGTGGTGCGGCCGGTGCCGCCCGTGCCCGCGAGCGGCGCGGCGGCCTCGTGCGGGGCCGCCACCACGAGCAGGCCTTCCTCCTCGCCCGCGGCCGGCCCGGTGAGCAGGCCGCCGTCCCCGCCGGGGGCCGCGGCGGAGACCCACAGCACGGGCAGTCCCCGGCCCAGCACGCTCCGGCCGTCCGGCGCGGCGCCGTCCGGCAGGTGGACGACGTCCACGTGGTCGCCCGCGCGCACGTGTCGCAGCACGCCGGGATCGTCGATGCGCAGGGTCACCGCCGTGACGTCCGGGGACTGCCCGGTCAGCAGGCCGGGGCCGACGAGCGAGCTCTCCGTCAGGGGCTGGCCGGGGCTCGCGGCGCCCGCCAGGACGCGCCCGGAGAGCTCTTCCGGATCGGTGACCGCGCCCTCCGGCGCCAGGCCGTGCGGATAGGGGGCGAGCGCGAGGTGCTCGGGGGAGACCACCGTGCCCGCGGGCAGCGCCTCGGCGGCGGTGACCACCGCCACCGTCCGGGTCTGCGGAGGGCCCAGGCGCAGGACCAGCAGACCCGCCGCGAGCCCCAGCAGCAGCACGGCCACCAGCCGGCGGCGCCGGGACAGCACCGAGCGCAGGTGCAGGGACAGCGGATAGCGGCGTCGGACGGTCCGGGGGCGTCGGCTCATGCGCCGCACGCTACGGGGCGGGCGGTGCCGGCCGTCCTGCGCCGCGGCCGCCGGGGGAGCGGCGGGTGCCCCGGACGGGGAGGAACCACCTGTGCAGGCCGGACGCCGGGGCGGCGTCCGGGGGCCGGCTCAGTCGGAGGATCCGCCCGCGGCCGCGGGGGCGGCCGAGGACGAGGCGGCACCCGCCCCGGCGGTGGCCGGGGTCGCGGTCTTCGCGGCCGCCGGGGCGGACTCGGTGGTGGACGGCGTCGACGCGCCGGAGTCCGAGCCGCCGGAGCGCGAGTCGTTGCGGTAGAAGCCGGAGCCCTTGAACACCACGCCCACCGTGTTGAACTTCTTGCGCAGGCCCCCGTCGCACTCCGGGCAGACGGTCAGGGCGTCCTCGCTGAACGACTGGCGGATGTCGAACGCGTGGCCGCAGTCCTTGCAGGCGTAGGCGTAGACGGGCATGGGTCCTCCTGGAAGGGGTCGCCGGGTGCGCTCGCTGGCACTCGGAGGGGTCGACTGCCGATTCTACCGCGTTCGCGGTGCGTGACCGGCGTGCCCGTCGAGGCGGACGGTCCCGTTCTCGGTGAGCGCCAGGGGCACGGGGGCGTCGAGCTCCTCGACCGGCACGGTCCCGGCCGGGAGCACCTCGTCGGCGAAGACGCACACCGCCGTGCGCAGCTCCGGGTGCGCCGTGCGCGGCAGCCCGGCGAGGAAGCGGTCGTAGTAGCCGCCGCCGAAGCCCAGCCGCGCGCCGTCGGGCGCCACGGCGAGCGCGGGCACCAGCAGCAGGCCCACGGCGTGCATCACCTCGGGGCCGTGGCGGGCGCCCACCGGCTCGCGCAGCCCGCCGGTCCCGCCGGTCCGCACGGTGGTGCCCGGGGACCAGCGTGCCCACGAGAGCCGGCGCCCGGGCTCGCACACGGGCACCCAGATCCGGTGGCCGCGGTGGTGTGCGGTGACGAGGGCTGGCTCGATGGGCGGCTCCGTGGCCAGCGGGAGGTACGCGGCGACGTCCAGGTGCGGGCGGTCGGCCAGCAGCTCCGCGAGGTGCCGGTCGAACGCGACGGCGGCGTGCTCCCGGGCGGCCCGGGAGCGTCGTGCGCGGGCGGCCATCAGCTCCCGGCGCAGCCGGGCCTTCGCCTCGACGGGGCCACGGGGATCGGTCATCGTCGGGTCCGCTCCTGTCCGGCATCGGGTGCGGGGCGGGCGCCACGCACGCGCCGGCCCTCCCGGGCCGGTGGTGCGAGGCTAGCCCCGGCCGCGGCGGCGGGCAACCGGGCCCGGGCGGGAATCCGCTGGCCAGGGCCCCTGATCCGTTAGCCTGAGCGCATGAGTGGAAACAGCAACCCCCGGACGGTCCGGAAGGCCGTCATCCCCGCCGCCGGGCTCGGCACCAGGTTCCTTCCCGCGACGAAGGCCATGCCCAAGGAGATGCTGCCGGTCGTGGACCGCCCGGCCATCCAGTACGTGGTCCAGGAGGCGGTCGACGCCGGTCTCCAGGACGTCCTGATGATCACGGGCCGCTCGAAGCGGGCGCTCGAGGACCACTTCGACCGCGTGCCCGCCCTGGAGCACCAGCTCGAGGAGTCCGGCAAGACGGAGCTGCTGCGGGAGGTTGAGCACGCCTCGGAGCTCGGGGAGATCCACTACCTGCGCCAGGCCGATCCCAAGGGCCTGGGACACGCGGTGCTGCGGGCGAAGATCCACATCGGCGACGAGCCCTTCGCGGTGCTGCTGGGCGACGACCTCATCGACGCCCGGGACGACCTGCTCACGCAGATGATCGCGGTGCAGGAGCGCACCGGCGGTTCCGTGGTGGCGCTGATGGAGGTCCCGGCCGAGCAGATCAGCGCCTACGGCTGCGCCGACGTGACGGTCGTGGAGGGGGAGGACTACGTGCGGATCAACGGGCTCGTGGAGAAGCCCGCCCCGGAGGAGGCCCCGTCGAACCTGGCCATCATCGGTCGCTACGTGCTGCACCCGGACGTCTTCGAGGTGCTCGAGGAGACCGCGCCCGGGCGCGGCAACGAGATCCAGCTCACCGACGCGCTGCAGACCCTCGCCGGCCGCGAGGGCGAGGGCGGCGGGGTCTACGGGGTGGTCTTCAAGGGCCGTCGCTACGACACCGGTGACAAGCTCAGCTACCTCAAGGCCAACATCATCCTGGCCTCGGAGCGGGAGGACCTCGGGCCCGAGCTGTGCGAGTGGCTCAGGGAGTACACCCGGACCCTGCCGGTCGGCTGAGGAGCCGCGCTCCCGTGGCCGGACAGTTCCGGTGGCCCGTCACCGTCTCCTGGGGGGACCTCCGGCTCCGCCCGCTGGCCCGGGCGGACCGCCGCGAGTGGGACGTGGTGCGGGCCCGCAACCGGGACTGGCTCGACCCCTGGGAGGCCACGAACCCCGCACCCGGCGGGGCGCCGCCCACGTTCGGGCAGTTCGTGCGCACCCTCGACCAGCAGGCCCGGCAGGGCACTGCCCTGCCCTTCGTGATCACGGAGCGGCTCCCGGGGACGGAACGCTTCGGCCTCGTCGGCCAGCTGACCGTCTCCGGGATCGCGTGGGGGTCGTTCCTGTCCGCGACGCTGGGCTACTGGGTGGACCGGGACCAGGCGGGACGCGGCGTGGCGCCCATGGCGGTGGCCATGGCCACGGACTACTGCTTCCAGGGCCTGGGGCTGCACCGGATGGAGATCAACGTCCGCCCGGAGAACACCAAGTCCCTGCGCGTGGTGGAGAAGCTCGGGTTCCGGGACGAGGGGCTGCGCAAGGACTTCCTGCACATCGACGGGCGCTGGGCGGACCACCGCAGCTTCGCGCTCACCGCGCCGGAGGCGCCGGAGGGGCTCGTCCGGCGGTTCACGGGATCGGAGCGCCCCGCGGTGTGGCAGTGACCCGGCCGGCCGTGTCCACAGGGATACCCACAGGCGCGGGCCCACGGTAGTAGGCTGTCCCACACGGCCCGAGTCCGGGCCGCGGACACGCCGGCGCGGTGCGCCGGCGGCCTCCGTCCGCCCCGACCGACGACCACGAGAACAGGACAGCGACGATGATCTGGGTGAGCAGCTCGGCCGTGCTGGCCGTGGTGTGCGCGCTGTCGCTGTTCTGGGTGGTGCCACGGCTGCAGCGCCGCCGGGAGGACCCCCTCCCGGAGCCGGCACAGGCCGCCGGCACCGGGCCCGCCCCGGGCGGTCCCGGCAGGCCGATCGAGCAGCACCCACCCGCGTCCCGCCGACGAAGGAACATCATGGCGACCACCGACACCGCTCCCCGGCCCGCCGACGGCGACCCCGGACGCACCGGCAGAGGACCCCTGCGGATCAAGCGGGACCGCGCCGCGATCCTGCTCGCCGGGTGCACGGCCCTGCTGGCCGCGGTCGTCACGGCCGTCGTCGCCCCCTCCTCCGCCGCGGTCAGCTGGCCGTGGCCCGTCTTCCTCCTGCTGCTCGGCACCGGGTCCGTGCTGGCGCTGCGCTACCTGGCGGTCCAGGACCGGGCCGCCCGCCGGGTGTCGCGCCCCGCGGCCCGGGCCCCGGAGGCGCAGCCGCACGCGCCCCGGGAGGACGTCGCCCTCTTCGACCACGAGCACGCCGTGGCCGAGGAGGTCCGCGAGCAGTCCCGCCGGGACGCCGAGGACCTCGACCTGCCCGCCCCCGAGGAGCAGCCCCGGATGCCCGCCCCCGCGACCTTCACGGTCGAGGAGCTGCGGGCCGAGGCGCTGCGCGTGGCCCGCGAGTCCGCCCCCGCCCGCACGTGGGAGCCGGTGCCCGTGCCGCGCCCCACGTACGCCGAGGCCCCCGTGGTCCAGCGCCCGGAGCCCGAGCCGCTGCCGGTGCCGGAGCAGCCCGCCTCCCGCTCCGCGAGTCTCAAGGACGCCGTGCGCGCGGGCGAGGAGCAGGGCCGCGCCGCCCTCGACCTCGACGACGTGCTCAAGCGCCGCCGCGCCTGAGCGCACCCGACCGGCCCCGGACGGCTCGCACGCACCGGCCGGACGGACTCCACGCACCGACGCACGCTCCCCGCCGGGGCGTGCGGCGGTTCTCGTCGGCGGGGGCGGCGGGCCGTCCCGGTATCATCGCGGCAACGGCCGGCCGCCGGATCCGGCGGCCGGTGGCACCGAGCAGGAGGACACCCATGACCGCCGTCGCCCACCGCGAGGTCGAGCGCAAGTACGAGTTCCCGGAGGGCGCCGAGGCCCGGGTGGACTGGAGCGCGCTGGAGGGGTTCACGGTCTCCGCGGAGCCCGTGGAGCACCGCATGGAGGCCGTCTACCACGACACCCAGGACATGGCGCTGGGCCGTCGGCTGGTCGCGCTGCGCCGGCGCCGCGGCGGGGCCGACGACGGGTGGCACGTGAAGTTCCACGGACCGGGCGGGCGCCACGAGCTGCAGGTGCCGCTGCTGCGCACGCCGGAGCGGATGCCGGCGTCCGTGCGGAACCTCCTGGCCGGGCTGACCGGGGGGCAGGAGCTGCGCCCGGTCGCGACCCTGCGCACCGCCCGGACGGTGCACAGGCTCAGCGACGGCACCGGGACGGAGGTCGCCGAGCTCGCGGCGGACGTCGTCGAGGCCGTCGACGAGCGCACCGGCACGGCGCGGTCCTGGTCGGAGTGGGAGGTCGAGCTCCTCGACGGCACGGTGCCCGAGGAGCGCCAGGAGCAGATCTTCGCCGCGGTCGAGGCGGTGGTCCGCGCCGCCGGCGGGAGGCCGTCCACCTCGCGGGCGAAGATCGCCCGTGCGCTCGGCCAGGAGGACGACGACGCCGGGGAGTCCGGCGGGCAGCCGCAGGACGGGCAGGAGAGCAAGAAGGACAAGCGGGGCAAGAAGGACCAGCAGGGCAAGAAGAACAAGCAGGGCAACAAGGACCAGCAGGGCAAGAAGAAGAGCGGGAAGAAGAAGGACGAGGGCGCGACGGCGGGCGGCGCGAACGGGCCGGAGGTGCTGCGCGCGGTGCTGGGGGAGCTCGCGGAGCAGCTGGTGCTCTGGGACTTCAAGGTCCGCCTCGACGTGCCGGACGCGGTGCACCAGATGCGCGTGACGTCCCGCTCCCTGCGCAGCGTGCTCCGGGCGGCCAGGCCCTTCTTCGAGGGCTCCGAGGCGGAGGAGCTGGACGCCGGGCTGCGGGAGCTCGCCCGGACGCTCTCCGCGGCGCGGGACGCAGAGGTCACCGCCGATCTGCTGACCGGACGGGTCGAGGCCCTCGACGGGCGGGTGGACCCCGCCGCGTCGGAGTCCCTGCGGCAGCGGGCCGAGGAGCAGGCGCGGACGGCCGCCGCGCGGGTGCGCCGGCACGTCACGGGCCGGGAGCACCTGCGGCTCCTGGCGGACGTCCAGGACGTCGCGGCAGCTCCGTCGCTGACCGAGGAGTGCGCCCGGCTCTCGGGGCGCGAGGCCGCCGACGCGCTGGTGGAGCGGTCCCTGCGGAAGGTCGTGCGCGTGGCCGGGCAGGACGCCGCGGCGGAACCGGCCGGCGGGCCGGACAGCGGACCGGACGGAGGACACCGGCTGGAGCACCTGCACGACGTCCGCAAGGCGGTCAAGCGGGTTCGCTACGTGGACGCCGTCCTGGACCGGACCGGGCACCGGCCGGGCAAGCGGCTGCGGCGCGCCGCCCGGGACGCCGAGAACTACCAGGACGAGCTGGGCCGGATCATGGACGCCGCGGTGGTGGAGCGCTGGCTCGCGGACACGGCCGCCGCGCTCCGGCGGGCGGGCGACGACCGCTACGCCGTGGGCGCGCTGCACGGCGCCGAGGTCGTCCGGCTGCGCGCCGGGGCCGAGGGCGGGGCGGACGTGGTGCGAGTGCTGCGGTCCCAGCTGCGCGAGGACCTCGGCTGACCTGCGCGGGAACGGCGGACAGGGCCCGGCAACGACGAAGCGGGACATCCCGGTGGGATGTCCCGCTTCCTCGATCCGTGGAGCTAAGGGGAATCGAACCCCTGACCTTTTCATTGCGAACGAAACGCTCTACCAACTGAGCTATAGCCCCGGAGCAACCGTTCCATCCTATACATCCCGCGCCGGTTTCGCACCTCGGACGCCCGGCGCGCCCGCGACCGTCCGCCGCGGTGGTCGGGGACCCGGCCCGGCAGTGGGTAGATTGGCGGCCATGGACGACACGCCCGGACCCCAGGACCCCGCCGCTAACGAGGCCGAGGTCGCGCCCGACCTGGCGGTCGCCTTCGTCCCCGGGGTCATGCCCGGCAAGTGGTTCTTCCGGTGGCGGGACCGCAACCCCGGCCGCGTCCTCGCCGAGCGTCCCCTCGAGACGGAGGCGTGGCAGGAGGAGCTGGCGGAGGGACGCGCCCACGCGTGCTTCGTGCGGCTGCCCGCCCACCCGCGGCCCGGGGTCGACGACCTCGCCACGCTGCGGCAGCGGTACCGGGCGGTGGAGCTGTACGCGGAGCAGCAGGTCGTGGTGCTGCCCCGGGACCACGAGCTGACCCTGCTCGACGAGGTGCCGGTCGCGGAGCTCGTGCACGAGGTGCTGCTCCAGGAGCCCGGGACCCTGCCCGAGCGGCACCGGCTGCGGTCCCCCGAGGCCGTCGCCGCGGACGCCCCGCTGCCCCCGGTGCGCCACGCCCGGGACGCCGTCGAGCTCGTCGCCGCCGGACTGGGGCTGGTGGTCGTGCCCATGTCCCTCGCCCGCCTGCACCACCGCAAGGACCTCGTCCACCGGGTGGTGCCCGACGCCGCCACGGTCCCCGTGGCGCTGGTGTGGCCGCAGGACCTGCCGGAGGAGCGGGAGGAGCTCGTGCAGGACTTCGTGGGCGTCGTCCGCGGGCGGGGGCTCAACAGCTCCCGCGGCGCCACGGCCCCGGCGTCCCCGGTCGCCGCGGACCGGCCGGCCTCCGGCGGCAAGCGGACGCCGTCGTCGCGCCGTGGGGGGCAGCCCGTGCAGGGGGCACGGCGGGCCGGCGCGCCCCGGGGCGGGGCGCGGTCCGGCCGCGGAGGGCCCCAGGGCGGCCGCCGGTCCGGCGGCCGCGGACGGCGCTGAGCGCGGTGGGGACCTACTGCTCCGCGGACGTCCCCGGCTGCTCGACGGCCACCGTGTAGGACCACAGCTCCGAGGCGGTGCCGACCGGACGGGGACGCTCGCCCTCCCCGCCGGCGGGACCGCCGCCGTGCGACCGGGCGAAGTCCTGCGAGGACCGCCAGGCGTCGTAGGAGTCCTCGTCGGCCCACCGGGTGAGCACGAGCCACTGGGTGCGACCGTCCGCGGGCTGCAGCAGCTCGAACCCCTCGAAGCCGGCGACCCCGGCCATGGAGCCGCTGTGGGCGGCGAAGCGCCGGCCCAGCTCGTCGCCGGAGTCGGCGGGGACGGTGATGGCGTTGATCTTGACGATGCTCATGCTCCCGATCCTGGCACATCGGGCCGGACGGCCCGGACCTGGCCCGTCTCCGGCGGACCGGGCACGCCGGCGTCGGCCTGCCGGACCAGCGTCTGGTTCAGCAGCGGCACGTGCAGCCCCTCGCGGTCGAGCATCTTCTTGATCCGCAGCCGCAGCGCCCGGGCCACGTCCCACTGCTTGAGGGGCACGGTGCGGACCGCCACGCGCACGGTGACGGACTCGCCGGTCACGGCCTCGACCCCCCAGACCTCCGGGTCCTCGGTGATGAACTCACCGACCTTCGGGTCGTCCCGCAGCAGCGCCGCCTCGTGCAGGATCAGCTCCGTGACCAGCTCGATGTTGGTGTCGTAGGGCACCGGGAGGTCCAGCACGCACCGGGCCCAGCCCTGGGACTGGTTGCCCACGCGCAGGATCTCCCCGTTGCGCACGTGCCACAGGGTGCCGTTGACGTCCCGGACCTGGGTCACCCGCAGCCCCACGGCCTCCACGGTCCCGCTCGCCTCGCCGAGGTCGACGACGTCGCCGATGCCGAGCTGGTCCTCCGCGACCATGAAGATCCCGGAGAGGTAGTCCTTGACGAGGGACTGCGCCCCGAAGCTCAGGGCCACCCCGGCGATGCCGGCGGAGGCCAGGACGGGGCCGATGTCGTAGTCGAGCTCCGAGATGATCATCACCAGGGCGACGGCCCAGATCACGACCGTCGCCACGGACGAGAGCACGGAGCCGATGGTGTGGGCGCGCTGGGTCTGCCGCGCGCCGGCCAGGCCCGCGTCCTCGACCCAGCGCGGCCGGCCCCGCTCCATCCGGCGCACGATCCGCGACCGGGTGCCCTTCGCGATCCCGCCGGTGACCCGCCGGATCAGCAGCCGCACCACGGCGGCGAGGACGGAGGCGCCGAGCAGCACCAGCAGGATCCGCAGCGGCTTGTCGAGCCAGAACTCCCACACCGGGTCCAGGGCCGGCACGGGGGAGGACAGGGGGAGACGGGGGAGGAGCATGGGGGAAGCGTAACGAACGACGACGGGCACCCGGCAGCGGTCCCGCCGGAGGGCCGTCCCGCTGTCCGGCGGTCCCGGGGGTGCGTCGGGCACAATGGTGGTCGCACCCGCCGCCCCGCCCACCACCGAGGACCCATGACTGCGCCCAGCTCCGCCCCGACCTCCCCCGACCTCGCCGCACCTGCGGCTGCGGCCGTCCTCGCCGCCCAGGACGCCGGCGCCGAGCGGCTGGGCGGGATCGCCGACTGGGCCGTCGACGTCATGGAGGCCATCGGCGCCCCGGGTGCCGGCCTGCTCGTCGCGCTCGAGAACCTCTTCCCCCCGCTGCCGTCCGAGGTGATCCTCCCCCTGGCGGGGTTCACCGCGAGCCAGGGCAGCTTCTCGCTGGCCGGGGCGATCTTCTGGACCACCCTGGGCTCGCTGGTCGGCGCGACGGTCCTCTACTGGATCGGCGCCGCGCTCGGCCGCCGTCGGCTGCGGGCGATCGTCGACCGGATGCCGCTCGTCGACCTGCACGACCTCGACCGCACCGAGGCGTGGTTCGAGCGGCACGGGAAGGCGGCGGTCTTCTTCGGGCGCATGATCCCGGTCTTCCGGTCGCTGATCTCGGTCCCCGCGGGCATCGAGCGGATGTCCTTCGGCGCGTTCGTGCTGCTCACCACGGCCGGTTCGCTGATCTGGAACACGATCTTCGTGCTCGCCGGGTACTACCTCGGGGAGAACTGGCACGTCGCCGAGCAGTACGCCGGGATCTTCTCCCGGATCGTGGTCGTGACCGTGGCGGCGCTGCTCGTGTCGTGGGTGGTCAAGCGGGTGCTGCGCAACCGCCGGGGCCTGTCCGACGCCGCGCGCCGCGGCCGCGGGCAGCCGTGACCGCGGGGTTCACAACCACCGTTTGAGCCGGAACACGGCGTAGAGGACCACGCCTGTCAGGAGCATCAGCACGAGCGCCATGGGATAGCCCCACACCCACGACAGCTCGGGCATGAAGCGGAAGTTCATCCCGTACACGGAGCCGATGATCGAGGGCGCGAACAGGATCGCCGCCCAGGACGAGATCCGCTTCATCTGCTCGTTCTGCTCGATCGCGGCCTCGTTCTGCCGGGCGGCGAGCTGGGTGGAGTCGAGCATCAGGGCGTTGGTGAGGGAGGACTGGAACGCCTCGATCTTGTTGTTCACGAGGATCAGGTGGTCCAGGACGTCGCGCAGGCCGTGCCACAGCTCCCGGGCCGCGCCGGTCTCGGCGAGCTCCTCGAGGAACTGCCGCAGCTCCATCTCCAGCGGGGCGACCGCCCGGTGGAACGCGCTGACCTCCCGGGTGAGCTGATAGATGCGCCGGGACACCACGCCGTCCCCGGAGCCGGAGAACAGGGCGTCCGAGATCTCGTCGATGTCGTTCTCGAGACCCTCGACCACGGGGTAGTAGTCGTCCACGGTCTGGTCGAGCACGGCGTAGAGCACGGCCTCGGCGCCGGTGGCCAGCAGCGCCGGTTGCGACTCCACCCGGGACCGCACCCGCCCCACCCGGCCGTGCTCGGACTGCCGGACGGTGATCACGAAGCCGGGGCCCGTGACGATGTGGATCTCCCCGAAGTCCACCGTCTCGGTGGCGTCCTGGTAGACGGCGGGACGCAGCACCGTGAACAGGGTGGTGCCGTAGCGGTCGAGCTTGGGCCGCTGCCCGGCCTGCCGGATGTCCTCCACGGCGAGCTCGTGCAGACCGAACTGCGCGGCCAGGGAGCCGAGCTCCTCCTCGGAGGGGCGGTGCAGGCCGATCCAGGCGAGGACGCAGTGCTCCCCGGACTCGGCGCAGCGAGGGTCCTCGGACCGCAGGCGGGTGAGGAGCCGGTAGGTCTCCTCGAGCGTCGCGGGGGACGCGATGCGCTGCCCGCCCCGGTAGACGGCGTTGTCGACGATGCTCACGGGCCCATTATCCCCGGGCCGTCCGGGCCGCCCGC
>NZ_JBHVDI010000090.1:0-15066 GCF_042802875.1 Kocuria sp. NPDC057446
CGTCCGGCGCGCTCCCGCCGACTGGCCCAACTGTGATGCCTGTCCCCGGCGGTGCGCCGCATCCGTGACCGCACCCCAGCACCACCGACCACGCGCCGAGCCGCCCGGACCGGCAGAGGGTCGATCACCACCACCCACCAAGCAGGCACCACCCACTCCGCGGACCGGCGACGACCACCAGCCGCACCGATCGAAAGACACTCCATGAACGACCCGCCCCCCGGTCCCTGGCACCCCAGGCAGTCACGCCCTTGGGGACTGATCGTCGTTTCGGCCGGTTTCCTCGCCGCCGCCGCCTCGGTGATCGCCGTCGGTCTCAACTCCCTCGGTCTCACCCCGGTCCTGCAGTAGTCCCGCCCGGTGGCCTACGGGGGGTCGACGCACGATGCGGCGCCCCGTGGGCCAGCCGTCCCGTGGCCACGTACCGACCGAGCCTCAGTACCAGCCTCCCGACGAAAAGGACCCCACCTTGCCACCGAGCTCCCGTCCCGGTACGGCCCGGGCTTCGTCCCCGGCCCCAGGCCACTCCGACGCGACAGGGACGGAGACCCCCGGACCGGTCCAGCGCCCGCCGTGGACGCTGCTGACCAATCACGGCCACGTCCTCCTGGCCGTGGCCCAGTCCCGGGACGCCCGAGTGGCCGAGATCGCCGCCCGGGTGAGCATCACCACCCGGGCCACCCTGGCCATCCTCAGGGACCTCGAGGACGCCGGCTATCTCACCCGGCACCGAGTGGGCCGGCGCAGTCACTACACCGTCGACACCCACCAGCACTTCCGTCATCCGGCCACCGCCAGCCACGAAGTGGGCGAGCTCCTCGCGATCTTCATCCCCGGGGCGGCGGACCCGTCGCCGGAGAACGGCTGAATCGATGCCGGGTGACATCAGGAACTTCAGGAAGGGCCGCCACGACACCTCGCTCTAACCGATACCCGCAGCTTCGCTGGCGACAGCGCCACCGCCTACACCCGGGCGGCGCCGGTGGAGCAGACCGAGGCCGTCTCCGTGCGCGAGCGGTGGCTGGTGCGGGTCCCGCTGGGGCTGTTCAGCGGTTGGATCACGGTGGCGACGGTGGCCGGAAGCGGCGAAGCCCTGATCACCTCCGGCATCGGGGCACCCTGGCCGGGGCCGAGGCCTGGGCCACGGCGGTGCTGGTCGCCGCGGGCGCGGCCGGTGCCGCGCTGTCCTGGTTGCGGCCGGTCTCCCTGGCCTATCCCTCCGCGGTGACCAGGGGACTGGCCGCGGTGGCCGTGCGGGTGCTGCGCCAGCACCCGGTGGTGGGGGCGGCGGCGGTGCCGGCCGGGGTAGCCGTGGCGGTAGTCGGGGTGGCCGGTGCGCGAAGACGCGGGAGAGTCAGGGGCGGGGGCGAACGTGCAGCTAGGCCGGGGGCGGTGTCCCCGGCCCGGTGAAGAGTTGCCGCGGCAGCCCCACGGCCTGATGGGCATCCGCTGGATGGTTCGTGGATGGCGCCGCCGGGGGCAATGCGGTCGTCTCTGCTGGGTGCGTGGCCGGTGGTCGGGGGCCTATTGAGTGCGCGACGCAGCAGGGGCACTCTCGCAAGGCCCTGAAGCGGATGCGAGGCGATCGGGGTGGGCGCAGCGCGCCGGTCTGCGTGGTGAAACGGGCGCCACTCGAGGTCGCGGTGTTCGACGACGGACACCACTTCGTGGTGCGGCGGACTCAGCGGCACAGGGTGTCCGTGGGTGTTTCCCCGTACTGGGCGCGGTACGCGGCGGTGAAGCGGCCCGGGTGGGCGAAGCCCCAGCGCGCGGCGATCTCGCGCACGGTGTCCCCGCGTGTGGCGGCGGAGAGCAGGTCGGTGTGGGCGGCGTCGAGACGGGTGGTGCGCAGGTAGCGCATGGGTGTGGTGTCGAGGTGGCGGCGGAAGGCCGCGTGCAGGCCCCTTGGGCTCAGCCGGGCCGCCGCGGCGATCTCGGGCAGGCCGATGGGCTGGGCCAGGTGGGTCTCGATGTAGGCGACCGCCCGGCGCAGGGCCGCCGGCTGGGCCGTCCCCGAAGGCTGCGGGTCGTCCCCTGCCTCGAGGAAGGTGCTGGGGAAGGTCTGCAGCACCGCGATGGTCAGGCTGCGCAGGCTCTGCTCCAGCAGCAGCGGGCCGGCCGCAGCGGCGTCACCGCTCAGCACGTGGTCAACGACGAGTCCGGCCGTGGCCTGCCAGTACTTCAGGTGGGTCTCGGTGAGCGGGTGGTGCCCGGTGAACTCCAGCCGGAAGCCGGTGCGCCCGGTCATGGCCCGGGCGTAGTCCTCCACGACCGCGCTCTGCACGGTCAGGGTGCTCAGCCCCAGATTCTCCCACCGGGCCTCGTAGCTGTCGGTGGGGAAGAGGAAGGCGGGTCCGCCGATGATCTCGGCACGGTCGGAACGGACGAGGAAGCGGCCGTGGGTCAGGCAGCCGATGCGCAGCAGACCCGAGTTGTCGTTGGCGCCGTGGCTGTCCCAGCCGATCAGCCGCACCCGCTGGGCGGTCAGCGGACCCAGGGCGGTGTACGCCAGCGACATCTCGAACCCCGCCGCTGGCTGCGCCAGGCGCAGGCGGCGGTAGGCCCCTTCCATCGCCGCCCGGCCCTCCTCCGGATCCCGAGTCCTCAGGACCGACCACCCCTGCGGTGAACCCATGCTTCCAGGCTACTCAGATCGTCTCCGGCGCACAGCGGGTCCTGTCCGTAGACTGGAGGGGATGTCCGGCAGGGAGCAGTGCTCGGACGTCGCGCCCGCACGCAGCGAGCCGATGGGGGAGAACACCGATGAGCGCACCGTTCCACCGTGTGGCCACGGTCAGGGAGCCGGAGGCGGTCGCGTCCCTGTTCGCCGAGGTGCGCGTGCCCTTCTCGTTCACTCCGTCCCACCGTAAGTTGTGTTACCGGCATCGCCACGACGGGGACGAGTACCTGTCGGTGGTGCGGCTGGGCCTGGACGGACCGTTCTCCTCTTGGGGCGACACCGAGGTTTTCGGTGTCACCGACGGCCGCGCGACCTCCTACGAGTGGTCCACCGGCACGGAGACCGGCACCGGCCTCGGCTCCCCGGTGCTGTTCCGTCCCGGTCACCCGACCCTGATCGTCGGGGGGCCCTTGGAGGTGACCACCATCAATCTCACCCGCCCCCTGCTGCAGGGGGTCGCCGACACCGTCTACGGCACCGACGCGCCCGTGGCCTTCGCCTCGGCACGACCGGTCAACGACCGGCTGGGCCAGTACTGGACCGGCGTGGCCGGCATGGCCCGTGACACGGTGGACTCCGCTGCCTTCGCCGAGCCCCTGGTGCGTGTGCAGCTGACCCGTCACCTGGCCGTGGCCATGCTCGAGTGCTTTCCCCTGGTGGGGGACCGCCAGGAGCGTGCCCTGTCCATGGAGGCCCAGGCCCGCGTGTACCGCGTCGCGGTGGCCTTCTTCGACGGCCACACCTCCCTGCCCGTCACCGTCGAGGACGCCGCCCGGGCCGCCGACACCACCACCGAAGCCCTGGTGCGCGCCTTCCGTGCCAACCACCCGCGCAGCCTCACCCCGGCCGCCTACCTGCGCACCACCCGGCTGGCCGCCGCCCACGCCGACCTGCTTGCCGGCGACCCCACGGCCGGGGACACCGTGGGCGAGATCGCCGCGCGCTGGGGTTTCGCCCACCCGGGTCGGTTCGCCGGTGCCTACCGAGCGGTCTACGGGGTGCCGCCGAGGCGGACCCTCCAGGGGTGAGCCCACGGAGCGGCAAGACTCATTTCCGCGCGAGAGTCCGGGGTCCAGAACTCCATGACGTCAGCACATCCCTGTGACTGCTCGAACGGCAGCTGATCCCCAGGGCAGAAAGACCCTGAGGCAGCCACAGTTGCTTTCGCTTTACATATGGCCGGTCTATGGGCGAATCGCGTTGCGGTGAGGGTTCCGCTATTGGACGGTGTTAGGTGCAGTTGGGTACGGGGAGAAGGTCGGCAGTGGTGACGACGGTAGCGAACTCTTCGTGGAGATTCACTGCAGTCATGTGAGCGATTTCCTCGGCGGGCACCACGGTGCCGTCTGGTGCGGAGCGGTCGAAGGTGTAGGTCGCATCGAGGGCAAACAGCACCTGGTAGCCCAGATTGCCTCCGACTCGGGCGGTGGTCTCGCAGCAGTGGTTGGTGGTGATTCCGCAGACCACGATGGCTTCCACCGCGTTGTCCTGGAGCCAGGCGTGCAGGTCGGGTGTGCCGTGAAAGCTGGAGTTCACGCTCTTGCGCACCAGCAGGTCGGGGGCGCCGGTGAGGATGTCCTGGAACTCGTTGCCGGGCTGGCCCGGGGACAGCGGGGAGCCTGGAGTGGTGGAGTCGTGTCGGATGAACACCACTGGTTGCGAGGTGGACTGCCACTGGGTCAGCAGCGCGGTGATATTGGCTTCGGCGTCCGGGTTGTTCCGGGTGCCCCACCACGTGGTGTCCGTGAAGCCGGTCTGGACGTCGACGATGATCAGCGCGGTCTTGAGTCGGCTGATCAGTTGCTGGGCTGTCTCGGTCACGGGCTCTTCTCCTGGTTCTGACGCTGACGGTCTGCGGTCGTCCTACTGTGCAGGGTGGTGCTGTAGAGATCGCTGGTGTACGGGCATCGTCACCGGACGGCGGTTTCGAAACCGGGGTGTACCGGCGGCGGTGTAGGCGATGAGCACGTAGAGAACCACCACCCAGTCATAGGTCAGGCACGAGACGGCGTAGGCCTCCGGGGCGAAGGCGTGTCCGGGGCCCCACAGGTGCAGGGGGATGTCCCAGAAGGGGTGGAGGGCCCAGCCGGCGGCGAGCCAGAACGGGGAGCGGCGCAGGCCCAGCACAGCAAAGGTGGCGAGAATCCCGGCTTGGGTGAGTTCGAGGGCCACCCAGCCGGGGCCGGCTCCGGCGGTGATGGCGAAGCCGACGTAGAACCCGCCGGCGGCCACCAGGACGAGAGCCAGAAGCACCCTGCCGAAGATTTCTCGAAGGTAGCGGGAGAGCAGGAACGCCACGAGGGCCAGGATTGCGCCGTTGATGGCTCCACCCAGCAGATAGTTGGCCGACAACGCTGTGGTTTCCATGATCGGGTCCTTCCTGTGCGGTGGTGCCCCTCCGACCCGGTGGCTCAACCGGTGACTTAGGGGCCATGGCATCAGGGTAGGAAGGGGTCGGTGAGGCTCACACCGGTGAAATCACCAGGGTCGGGAAGCGCTGGACGAAGGAGCTCCCGCATCGAGGGGGTGGCGTATGAGCTCGGCCCGGCTGGAGACGCCGAGCTTGGCGTAGATATTGCGCAGGTGGAAGTCGATGGTGCGGGGGCTGAGGAACAGATGGGCGGCCGCCTCGCGGTTGGTCATGCCCTCCTGGACGAGGGTGGCGACCTGGATCTCCTGCGGGGTGAGGGCCACCGCGGTGGAGGGATCGCGCCGACGGGCCGTGCGCCCGGAGGCACGCAGCTCCTGGACGGCGCGTTCTTCCCAGCGGCGGGCCGCGAGATCGGTGAAGGTCTCCAGAGCGGCCTGCAGCTGGGGGCGGGCATCGACTCTGCGACGTGCCCGCCGCAGGTGTTCGCCGTAGGCCAGTTGTGTGCGGGCGCGGTCGAACACGCGCGGAGAGTTCTGATGGTGTTCCAGGGCGGCGCGGTAGTAGCTTTCGGCTTCCGGTCCGTCGGTGAGCAGGGCCCGGCCGTGCAGTGCGGCGGCGGACGCCCAAGCAGTGCAGGTCGCTTCGGCGAACTTCTCCACGTCTTCGACCCAGGTGCGCGCCTGGTCGGGGTGACCAGCGCGCACGGCGGTCTCGACGCGATCGATGGTTGCCTGGCGGCACATGATCGGAAGTTTCAGCTCGGCCAGGTGGTAGTGCGCAGATGCCGGGTCCTCGCCGGCGACGGCCCTGCCCCAGTGGAGCAGGTCGTGCACGATACCGGTGACAATGCCCGTCGGATGATGCTGGACGATCTGCTCGGTTGTGGCCAGGTGCTGCAGGTAGGTCTCCTTGCTCTGGAGACCGTCCAGCAGGGCGAGCTGGGCGTGTGGAAGCGCCGTGAGGCCGGGCTGGCCGATGCCCTGAGCAAGGTGCAGGGCTTCGGCGGCCCCTGCGCGGGCGGTCGCCCAGTCGCTGACGGCGATGTCGGTGAGGTTGCGCCGGGTGAGGGCGTAGAGCACCATCACCAAGGCACCGGTGGACCGGGCTCTGGAGAGCAACAGGTCGTGGTAGTGGCGGGCGGCGTGGTCATCGCCCAGATGCAGAGCGGCGATGCCGAGGTTGGGCAACAGGTCCTGGTCGATGCCTTCCAGCGTGACTTTGTCGGCGAAGGCTGCGCGCAGGGCTGGGGCACCCTGGTTGATGTCGCCGCGGGCGATGTGGTCCAGGCCCACGAGCAGGTGCCAGAAGCAGTGCACGCGGGCGGGGGCCGTGGTGGGAGGCTCTGGGATGAGTGTGGTGGGGCGGATGTCGATGCCGGAGTCCCCGCCGAAGGAGGCCACGGCGGCAGCGAACATCCCCATTTCCAGGGCGCGGACGGGATCGGCCCCGGCGACATCCTGGGCTCCGTGCAGGATCATGTGATGTCCCAGTTGCACCGAGCCGGTGTTCCACTCGATCCGGGCCCGGCGGCGCACGGCATCGGCGCGTAAACCCGGGTCCTGGGTGATGGCAGCCACCGTTTCGTTCAGTGTTCTGGCGCGGGTGATCTGCCCGGCCAGATAGGCGCTCTGGGCGGCCTCGTAGAGCAGCTCGGCACGGTGTTCGGCCGTTGTGGTCAGCTCCGCGGCCCGTTCCCAGGCCGCGCTGGCGGCTTCGTGCCCGCCACGGGAGCGGGATCGGTGGGCCACCTCGTCCAGCTGGGCGGCCACGTCGAGGTCGGGTCCTTGCGCGGCGGCGGCCAGGTGCCACACCCGTCGCTCGGAGGCGTCCTCGCCCGTCAGGGCGTCGGCCAGGGCTTGGTGTGCTCGGCGGCGGCGGTAGTCGGTGGCGGCCCCGTAGACGGCGGAACGCACCAAGGGATGGCGCAGCTCCACCTGGCCGTTGACGATCCGCAGCAGGTCGGAGGATTCCGCGACGTCGAGGGCTTCCTCTCCGGCGCCCAGGTTCCGGGCCGCCTGACGGACGGTGCTCAGGTGGCCGGTGTCGTCAGCGGCGGTGACCAGCAGCAGGGTCTGCGCCGGTTCCGGTAGGCGCCGGCACCGGTCCAGGAACGCTCGTTCCACCCCGGTGGTCAACGGCAAGGGGTGGGGCAGCCGGGACGTGCCGGCCAGCTGCTCCGGGGTCAAGGATCGGGCCAGTTCTATCAGGGCCAGCGGATTGCCGCCCGTGCTGGCCTCGAGCTCTCGGACCACGTCGGCGGGCATGGCCATTCCCGACTGCCGCTCGAGCAGCTCAGCAACGTCCGGGGTGTCGAGTCCGGCGAGGTTCAGCTCGGGGAGATCTCCGCTGTCGAAGCGGCGCTCGTCCCCGTCCCGGGCGCCGAACAGTAGCGCGACGGGTTCAGCGTCCAGCCGGCGGGCCACGAACAGCAGAGCGGCCGCCGAGACGTCGTCCAGCCACTGGGCATCGTCCACCACGGCTAGCACAGGGGAGTGTTCAGCGGCTTCGGCCAGCAGGCTCAGCACGGCCAGAAAGACCAGGAACCGGTCCACGCCTTCTGCGGTGATCTCCCCGAACGCCGCCCGCAGAGCGTCGGCCTGTGGGTCCGGCAACCGTCCGATGTGCGAGCTCAGTGGGCGCAGCAGACGGTGCAGGGCGGCGAACGCCAAAGGGGATTCGGACTCCACCCCCCGGGTGCGCAGCACCTGCATCCCCCGCGCACGGGCAGCGGCGTCGTCGAGCAGCACGGACTTGCCGGCCCCCGGCAGACCACGCACGACCAGGGCTCCACCACGCGAGTCCTGGGTCTGCTCGAGCAGTGCTGCAATGGCGGCGCGTTCCTGCTGTCGTCCCTGGATCACGGCGGCAGTCTACTGACGCGCCGGGCAGCGAACCCGGTGATTTCGCCGGTCCGAAGCACTGTGACGGGCACGCATGCTCAATTCGCCGGTCAACGACGACCGCGGTCCTGTTGAACTTCCTCGAGGAGATGTCATGACCGTCCCCGTTCCTTCCCGTCCCGCCACCCAGCACGCGGTCCGCGCCACCTATCAGGTCGCCGGTATGTCCTGCGGGCACTGCCGCGCCGCCGTCATCGAGGAGCTCGGCGCTCTGACCGGCGTGGGCGAGGTCGACGTCGAACTCTCCACCGGGCACGTGACGGTCCTCAGCGATCGCCCCCTCGCCCGCGGCGCTGTCGCCGCCGCCCTGGAGGAGGCCGGGTGCACCCTCCTGTGACCCCGTCCCGCTGTGAAGCCCATCGCCACATCCACGTTCCGGAGGTAACGCCATGAGTACCACCCGCACCGCCACCGTCCGAGACCGGCGTGCCCGGGCTTTCGCCCGCCACTACCTGGAGATGGTGGTCGCCATGGTCGTGGGCATGATCGCCCTCGCCCCCGTCTGGTCCTGGGTCCTGGAGCGGATCGGTGTCACCGAGCTGTTCTCCCGCCCGGACCTGGCCGCCCTGGTGATGGCCACCGACATGACCATCGCCATGTCGGTGTGGATGCGTTTCCGCGGCCACGGCTGGGCGCCGATCGCCGAGATGGCCGCGGCGATGTACCTGCCCTTCATCATCCTGTTCGTGCCCCTGTGGGCCGGGCTCATTTCGGCGACCACCCTGATGGTCGCCGGGCACCTGCTGATGCTGGTGGCCATGGCCGGGGCCATGCTGCTGCGCGTCCACGAGTACACCCACGCCCACCACCACACCCACCACGCCGCGTAGCAGGCCTGACAAGCCCTGCCCAGCTGAAGGAATGATCATGAGCACCCAGACCCTGACCGAAAGCACCCTCGAGGTCGGCGGCATGACGTGTGCCTCCTGCGTGCGGCGGGTGGAAAAGGCCCTGACCAAGCTCGAAGGGGTCAGTGCTGCGCACGTGAACCTGGCCGCCGAAACGGCCACGGTCGCCTTCGACCCCGACACGGTCCAGCTGGAGGACCTCACCACCGCACTGCAGGCGGCCGGCTACACCGGTCGGCCACGGGGGACCGGCCGGTCACAGGGGACGAGCTCGACACCGGCACCGCCCACCGCCGTGCCACCGACCGCCACGGACGACCGCGAGACGAAGCAGGACGCCGATCTGACCGTGCTGCGGCGCAAGTGGCAGGTGGCCCTCACTGCCGGTCTGGGTTTGATGGTGCTGATGTATGTGCCGTTGCCCATCGACGCCATGGACTGGGTGATGCCGGGACTGCTGGTGGTGGCCACGGTCGTGCAGTTCTGGGCCGGGCGCGGCATCTACGCCGCCGCCTGGGTTGCGGCTCGTCACGGCACCACCACCATGAACACCCTGGTCGCACTGGGCACCGGGGTCGCCTACGGCTACAGCGCCTTCGTCACCCTGTGGCCCGGTGCCGCGGAGTTCTGGGGGTTGCCCCTGCACGTGTACTACGAGACGTCGCTGGTCATCCTCGCTCTGGTGCTGATGGGACGGTGGCTGGAAGCGAGGGCGAAGAAGCGCACCGCCGCCGCGATCCGGGCGCTGACCGAGCTGGCACCGCCCACCGCCCGCGTTATCCGCGAGGGCGTCGAGCTGGATGTGCCGGTGGAGCACGTCGTGGTGGGTGATCTGGTGCGGGTGCGCCCCGGGGAGAAGATCCCGGTCGACGGCACCGTCGTCGAGGGGGCCTCGAGCGTGGAGGAGAGCATGCTCACCGGTGAGAGCGTCCCGGTGGACAAGGCGGTCGGTGACACGGTCATCGGTGCCACCATCAATCGCACCGGCTCCCTCGTGGTGACGGTCACCGCCGTGGGTGCGGACACGGCCCTGGCCCAGATCGTGCGTCTCGTCGAGGACGCCCAGGGCTCGCAAGTCCCGATGCAACGGCTCGCCGACGCGGTCTCGGCCTGGTTCGTGCCCGCCGTCCTGCTCATCGCCGCGGCGACCTTCACTGCTTGGGCCCTCTTCGGACCCGGCGATAACCGCATGACCCTGGCCATCACCACCGCCATCGCGGTGCTGATCATCGCCTGCCCCTGCGCCCTGGGTCTGGCCACCCCCACCGCTGTTATGGTCGGCACGGGTAAGGCCGCTGAACTGGGCATCCTCATCGGCAACGGTGAAGCCCTCGAGACGGCCCGCCGGGTCAGTGCGATCGTGCTCGACAAGACCGGCACCATCACCACCGGGCGCCCCGCCCTCACCGACATCACCCCGGCCGGGGAATGGGCACCGGATCACATCCTGGCCCTGGTAGCGGCCGCCGAATTGGGTAGCGAACACCCTCTCGGGGAGGCCCTCGTCACCGCCGCCCGGGAGGCCAGGTTGGAACTGCCGCCCGTGCAGAGTTTCGAGGCTCTGCCTGGCCACGGCCTCCAAGCCGTCGTGGACGGTCACACGGTGCTGATCGGCAACCCGGCTCTGATGGCTGCCCACGGGGTGGACATCGCGAGCCTGGCCACTGCGGCCACCACAGCGGCCCGGACCGGGTCCACCCCGGTCTTCGCCGCGGTGGACGGACAGGCCGCCGGTTTGCTGGCCGTGGCCGACACCGTGCGCCCCGAGGCCGTCGACGCCGTCGCTCAGCTGAAGGCTTTGCGGCTTCAGATGTGGATGGTCACCGGCGACAACGCCGACACCGCCACTACAGTGGCCGCGGCCGTGGGCATCGACCACGTCCTGGCCGAGGTGCTGCCCGCCCAGAAGGCTGAGCGGATCGCGGCCCTGCAGGCCCAGGGGCACATCGTGGCCATGGCCGGTGACGGCATCAACGACGCCCCGGCCCTGGCCCGGGCGGACCTGGGCATCGCCATCGGCACCGGCACCGACGTGGCCATCGCCGCCTCCGACATCACCCTGATCGGCGGTGACCTTTCCGGCATCGTCTCCGCTATCGCCCTGTCCCGGCGCACCGTCGCGACGATCAAGCAGGGCCTGTTCTGGGCTTTCGCCTACAACGCCTTGCTCATCCCCGTGGCCGCCGGTGCCCTGTACCCGGCCACCGGGTTGCTGCTGGACCCGATCCTGGCCTCGGCGGCCATGGCCATGAGCTCGGTCAGTGTCATCACCAACGCATTGCGCCTGCGTGGCTTCACCCACCCGGCCGGGGTGCAGGAGATCCTGCACCCGCCGCTGCGCACCCGGGTGGGCCACTACGCCTACCTGACCGGGGTCGCCGGGCTCGCCCTGGCCATCGGAGCCGCGCTCACTGCGCTGAGCTACAGCGATCCCGCCCAGCGGGGCATGAACGGGGTGCTGGCCTGGGCGCAGTCCACCGGCATGCCCATGCGCCCGGCCATGAGCACCATGATGACCACCGAGACCGCCCCTATCCCCGCCGACGAAGCCGAGGTCGACGTCCGCCTCGACCTCCCCGGCGACGTCCGCCCCGGGCAACCCACTCGGATTCTGGTCAGCCTCACCGATGCCGCCACCGGGACACCGGTGGAGGACCTGGGCCTGAGCCACGAGGTCTGGATGCACCTGATCGTCACCCGGACCGACCTGGGCAGCTTCGCCCACCTGCACCCCGAACCCACCGGGAAACCCGGACAGCTGGCCGTGGAGGTGACCTTCCCGACCGCCGGCACCTACCGGATGGACACCGAGTTCCGCCGCCAAGGCCAAATGACCGACGTCCATGACACCCAGCAGGTCGTCGTCGACGGCACCGCCCCGGCCCCGGTGGACCTCGCTCCGAGCCCCAGGACCCGGACCGTCGACGGTGTGAGCGTCACCCTGACCGGAGACGCCCGGGTGGGGGAGACCAGCGACCTGACCTTCGCCTTTGCCGACGCCGTCACCGGACAACCCCTCGAGGATCTGCAGCCTTATCTCGCCGCCGCCGGTCACGTCGTCGTCATGGACGCCGCCGGTCACGGCTTCGCCCACGAACACGCCGAGGCCGAGGACGAGAACGGCGACCCCGTCTTCGCCCTGCCCGGCCAGCAGTACGGACCCACCTTGGATGTGCACACCCACTTCGAGGAGCCAGGCCTCCACCAGCTGTGGGGCCAGTTCCGCCTCGCCGACAGTTGCGTGCTCACCGTGCCTTTCACCGTCGAGGCCCGCTGACCACCACGCGGGCCCGGGGGCCCAGCCTGCACCTCCCCGGACAGCCGTGAACGAAACCCGGTGGTTTCGCCGGTGCGACCCTGCGGGCCCGCGCCGGAACATGAAACCAAGCACGAACCCCAGATCCCCAGCCGATCCAGCGTCGCTTGAAAGGACACTCCGATGATCCAGGCACAGCACCTGACCAAACGCTACGGCGCCAAGACCGCCGTGGACGACATCTCCTTCACAGTCCACCCCGGCCGGGTCACCGGCTTCCTGGGCCCCAACGGAGCCGGCAAGTCCACCACCATGCGCATGATCCTGGGACTGGACCGACCCAGCACCGGGTCCGTCACGGTGAACGGCAAGCCCTACGCCCAGCACCGGGCCCCGGTGCACCAGGTCGGGGCCCTGCTCGACGCCAAAGGCGTGCACCCCAGCCGCAGCGCCTACGACCACCTGCGTGCCATGGCCGCCACCCACGGCATCCCCAGGACGAGAGTGCGGGAGGTCATCGACCTCACCGGGCTAAGCGCCGTGGCCGGCAAGCGGGTCGGTGGCTTCTCCCTGGGCATGGGCCAGCGCCTGGGCATCGCCGCGGCCCTGCTGGGGGACCCGCAGACGATCATCCTCGACGAGCCGGTCAATGGCCTGGACCCCGAAGGCGTGCTGTGGGTGCGCACGCTCACCCGGCAACTGGCTGCCGAGGGGCGCACCGTGTTCCTGTCCTCGCACCTGATGTCCGAGATGGCCCAGACCGCCGACCACCTCATCGTCATCGGCCGCGGACGGCTCATCGCTGACGCCCCGATGCGCGAGATCCTCGACGGCGGGACCCGCGCCCGCATCCGGGTGCGTACCGAGGAACCGACCAGGCTGGCGGACCTGCTCACCAGCGCCGGCGGGCAGGTGACGACCGGTGGCACCGACGTCCTCGAGGCGACAGGACTGACCGCTCGACAGGTCGCCCGCATCGCCCTGGACCACCACATGCTTGTCCACGAACTCGTCGCCCTGCAGGCCTCCCTGGAGGACGCCTACATGGAACTGACCAAGGACGACGTCGAATACCACTCCCTGGAACTGACCACCGAAGGACGATGATCACCATGACCACCACCACCCTCCACCGGGAAACCGTAGCGATCGCCTCCGGCCGCGTCACCTTCGGCCGGGTACTGCACGCCGAGTGGATCAAGTTCTGGACCCTGCGTTCCACCTTCTACCTGTTGTTGGCCACGGTCGCCACCATGGTCGGCCTCGGCACACTCGGGGCCTGGGGCCTGACCGCGGCCATGGACGACGGGCACCCCGTCACGGACGCGATGATCCACGCCTTGCCCAGCGGGGGACTGACCTTCGGGCAATTGCTCATCGGCGCCCTGGCCGTGCTGTTCATCTCCACCGAGTACGCCTCGAGAATGATCCACGCCACCATGACCACCGTCCCGACCCGCACCCCGGTACTGGCGGCCAAGGCGCTGATCATCGCGGCCGTCTCCTACGTGGTGGGCACCGGCTCCGCGCTGCTCACCCACGCCGCCGTCCAGCCCCTCCTGCGCCCCGACGACCTGGACTTCACCCTCACCACGGCAGGGGTGGCCGGCAGCATCGCCCGCACCGGTCTCTACCTGGCACTGGTCGCCCTACTGGCCCTGGCTCTGGGCGCTCTGCTGCGCAATAGTGCAGGGGGGATCGTCACCCTCAGCGCCCTGCTGCTGGTGCTGCCCACCGCCCTGAGCGTGATCTCCGGGGACCTGGCCGCCGAGATCGCCGAGTACCTCCCGTCCAACGCCGGCAACCAGCTCGTGGCCATCGAGATCGCCGACGACGCCCTCACCCAGCTCCAGGGAGGAGTGGTCATGGGCGCCTGGGCCCTCGTACCCCTGCTCGCCGCCACAGTGCTCCTGAACCGACGCGACGTCTGACCAAGCACCGGCGCCCCTCCCTGGTGCGGTGGCCGTGGTGGTCTACACCACGGCCACCACACTCATGCCGGAGCCGGAAGGGCCCACACCACATGGACATCACCCGTTGAAAGGAACCCCCGTGCCACGACCTGCCACGACCGCCGATCTGCCCCGGCTGGCCGATGTCCTCGTCGACGCCTTCAACGACTATCCCTGGACCAACTGGACCATCCCGGACCAAGACCGCCACCAAAGGATCCGCACCCTGCAATTGCTCTACCTCAGGCACGCGGGGCTGTCGTACGGCATGGTGTGGACAGTGCCGGATCACACCGCGGTCGCCGCTTTCCTGCCCTCGCCGACCCCCGACCTGCCATCGGCGGTGCTGGAACAAGTCACGCATGCCCACGGGGACCGTCTGGCGGCCCTGCTGGAAGCGGAGGAACTGGTGGCGGCCCGCAGACCCGCCCACGACTGGGTGCTGGCCACCGTGGGCGTGGCTCCTACCGCCCAGGGCCGCGGCCTGGGCAGGACCGTGGTGAGCGCTGGGCTGGAAGCCATCGACCGTCAGGGTGGAACCTGCCTACTGGAAACCTCCAACCCCCAAAACCTGCCGTTCTACCGGCGCCTCGGCTTCGCAATCGAGGCTGTCGTGACCACCCCAGGACCACCGGTGTGGATCATGACCCGCACCAAGTGACAGTGTCCATGCACTTCACCAACCCATGCCTGAGACCGGGCAAAAGCCGCGACATGAAGAGAACGCCCACCACTTTCGCATAAGGCCGGTCAGGGGCCTCTATCCGCCCCCTGCATCGCCTTTAGGGTATGCAAGATAACAGAGCCAGAGTGCGGTCGGGTCATCCTGAGGCACCATTCATGCCTGCTTGAAGAGCGATAGAATCGGGGTGATTCCTGCAATCGCTTTGGGACTCGGGCATAGCCTGCCTAGATGTAAGAGGGCATGACGTTATTGGCACGGGCCGGGACGCGTGAGGCCGGAGGCTGATCGCCGCAGGCGGTGTGGGGCCGATGGTCCCTCTGTATTGTCAAGCGGCCAGTGCCACTGGTTCGGGGATCTGGAGCGGGGGCTCGGCG
>NZ_JBHVDI010000091.1:0-15053 GCF_042802875.1 Kocuria sp. NPDC057446
GTCCTGGATCGGACGGCGGCCCCGGTGGTGCGCTCAGCGCAGGGTCACTTCTTGTTGCGGCGCTGGTGACGGGTCTTGCGGAGCAGCTTGCGGTGCTTCTTCTTGGACATCCGCTTGCGGCGCTTCTTGATCACTGAACCCATAGGATCCCTCGCATCTTCATGTCTCGGTGGTGTGGCCCCGGGAGCTCCGCGCAACAGGCGGGAACCAGGGGTGCCGGCCTGCGGACGGTGACGGCCGGGCAAACGTTCACTGACACCCTACCGTCTTGTGGGGAGATTGCTGCATTCGGCCCCGGCGCGGACGCCTCAGGCGCTGCGGGACACGGGTGCGGCCCCGTCCCCGGGCTCCTCCCCGAAGCCGTCCGCGTACTCGTCCGCACCGCCGGCCCGCGGCTGCGCCGGGGCACCGGGCGGATTGAGCTCGGCGGGCGCGTCCGGCGCCGGGCCGGGCGTGCGCTGCTCCTGGTCGGGGTCCACGCCGGCCTCGCGGTACTGGTACTCGATGTGCTCGGCCACCAGCCGGGACGCGAGCCGGCGATCACCGGCGGCCACCGCCGAGTAGATGGCGTGGTGCTCCGCGCGCAGCCGCTCCGCGGTGGTGCTCCACAGCGGCACGTGGCCCACGAGGGCCATCGTGTACTCGTAGATCGAGTCCCGCAGGGAGGACATGAGGGCCGAGACCACGGAGTTGCCGGCGGTCTTGCACAGGGCGATGTGGAAGCTGACCTCGAGGTGGTGGAACTCCTTGAGGGACAGGTCGTCCCGGGCCATCTGCTCGAGCAGCGCCCGCAGCTCGGCCATGGCCGGGTGCTCCGGGTCCGAGCGCTCCAGGGCCCACGTCTCGAGCAGCACCCGGGTCTGCACGATGTCCCGCAGCGGATAGTCCGAGGTGGCCATGTGCAACTGCAGCGCGGGACCGGCGGAGGCGGCGGGTTCCCGCACCAGCATGGGCAGGATCGACTTGCGCGGCCCCGCGAACAGCCGCACGATGCCCTGGGCCTCCAGGGTCTTGAGCGCCTCCCGCATGGTGCTGCGGGACACGCGGTGGATGGCCGCGAGGTCGCGGTCCGAGGGCAGTTGTTGGCCCAGCACGAGATGGCCGTCGAACAGCTCGTTCTCCAGCCACTGCAGGACCTGCCGATGCGTTGCCATAGTCTCCAGGGTAGGTCCACCGCGGCCCTCCGTGGGACGAACGCGGGTCCGGACGTGTCGGAAGTGCGGACGGGGAGCCCCGGCCGGGCCCGGCGGACCGGGCCCGGCACGGGATCAGATGAGGCCCTGCGCCATCATGGCGCCGGCCACCTTCATGAACCCGGCGATGTTCGCACCGGCCACGTAGTTGCCGGGCATGCCGTAGTCCTCGGCGGTCTCGGCGCACGTGTCGTGGATCGACTTCATGATCTGGCCGAGCCGCTCCTCCGTGTACTCGAAGGTCCACGAGTCGCGGGAGGCGTTCTGCTGCATCTCCAGCGCGGACGTGGCCACGCCCCCGGCGTTGGCCGCCTTGCCCGGGCCGAAGAGCACGTCCGCCTCCTGGAACAGGCGGGTGGCCTCGCCCGTGGTGGGCATGTTGGCGCCCTCCGCCACGGCGAGCACGCCGTGGCCCAGCAGCTTCTTGGCGTGGGAGCCGTCCAGCTCGTTCTGGGTGGCGCACGGCAGGGCCACGGTGCCGGGGACGTCCCAGACCGAACCCTTGGCGATGAACCGGGCGCGCCCGCCGCGGCGCTCGGCGTACTCGGCGATCCGGCCGCGCTCGACCTCCTTGACCTCGCGGAGCAGGTCCAGCTCGATGCCGTCCGGGTCCACCACGTAGCCGCTGGAGTCCGAGGCGGTGACCACGGTGGCCCCGAGCTGCTGCGCCCGGCTGATCGCGAAGGTCGCCACGTTGCCCGATCCGGAGACCAGCACGGTCTGCCCGTCGAAGGACTGACCGCGGGTCTGCAGCATCTCCTCGGCGAACATCACGGTGCCGAAGCCGGTGGCCTCGGTGCGGACCAGGGAGCCGCCCCAGCTGAGGCCCTTGCCGGTGAGCACGCTGGACTCGTAGCGGTTGGTGATCCGCTTGTACTGGCCGAAGAGGTAGCCGATCTCCCGGCCGCCCACGCCGATGTCACCGGCGGGGACGTCGGTGTACTCGCCGATGTGGCGGTAGAGCTCGGTCATGAAGGACTGGCAGAAGCGCATGATCTCACCGTCGGAGCGCCCGCTCGGGTCGAAGTCCGAACCACCTTTGCCGCCGCCGATGGGCATGCCGGTGAGGGCGTTCTTGAAGATCTGCTCGAAGCCCAGGAACTTCACGATCCCGAGGTACACGGAGGGGTGGAAGCGCAGGCCGCCCTTGTAGGGCCCGAGCGCGGAGTTGAACTCCACGCGGAAGCCGCGGTTGATGTGCACGCGGCCCTGGTCGTCGGTCCACGGGACGCGGAAGATGATCTGCCGCTCCGGCTCGCAGATCCGCTCGAGCACCGCGGCCTCGAGCAGCTCGGGGTGTCGTGCGACCACCGGGCCCAGGGAGTCGAAGACCTCGTCCACGGCCTGGTGGAACTCCACCTCTCCGGGGTTGCGGGCGAGTACGGCCTGGCGGATCGGGTACAGGTCCTCGTGCATGGTGCTCCTCGTTCGGATCGGGTGGGCCGGGCCGGTCACCGCCGCGGATTCCTGGTGCGGCGGCGCAGGCCGGAGAGGCTGGACAGGATGTCCGCCGCGCGAGCTCCCGCGCCCCTGCTCTGGCGTACGGGGACAGCGCCCTCGGGCGGCCGGGGACCGGGCGCCGGGATCGGCTCCGGCCCGGGAACACCGGCCTGGTACGGCACGGGAACCGCTCCGGCGCCCTCGACGTCCGTCCCGGGCGCCGCCTCCGGGATCCCGCCGGTCGCACCGGGGGCGGCGTCGGTCCCGGCGGCACCGGCCGGGGTGTCCCCGGTGCCGGTGGCGTCCTCCGCGGCGCGCCCGGGTGCGGCCACCTCGTGGGCCGCCCCGCCCACGACCTCGTGGATCCAGGTGGTGACCTCGGCCAACGGCTCCGGCTGCACGGCGTAGAGACGTCGTTGCCCCTGTGCCTCCATGGACACCATACCGGCCTCGCGCAGGATCTTCAGATGCTTCGAGACGGTCGGCTGAGAGACCCCCAGTTCGGCCACGAGGTCTCCCACGGGCCGCTCGCCGTCCTTGAGCGCGGTGAGGATGCCCCGCCTGGTCTTGTCGGCGATCACCGCGTACACGTCGTTGTTGCCCATCATCCGATCACTGTAAACGGGATGCCGCGCGGCTCCCGGCAACGGCACGTCCGGGCCACCGGCGCGGCCGGCACCGCGCCCGTCGGCGAGCCCGTCGTCGCGGTCGCCGGCACCCTCGGTGGCACGATCGCCGGGGCCCGCGGGCGGCGGAGTCAGTCGAACCACGGGTCCAGCCCCCACTGGGGGAAGACCTCCTTGCGAGTGGCCATGATGGTGCGGTCCGTCTCGTCGTTCGGGTCGAAGCCGACCTCCCAGGAGCGCCACCAGAGGTCCACCTCGTCGCCCATGACCCGCGGCGCCTCGGCGCCGTAGCGCTCGCGCACGTGGTCGCGCCACGGCTGCGGCACGGCGGTGCGCACGTCGATCGGACGGCCCGCCGCGACACCGACCAGGTGCGTCCAGGATCGGGGCACCACGTCGTAGCAGTTGTACCCGCCGCCGCCCGTGGCGATCCACCGTCCCTCGCACAGCTCGTGGGCCAGCCCGGCCACGGCCACCGCGGTCTGGCGCTGCGCGTCCACGCTGACGCGCAGGTGCGTGAGCTCGTCGGCGAAGTGCGAGTCGCAGCCGTGCTGGCTCACGATCACCTCGGGCCGGAACTGCCGCAGCAGGGGCGGGACCACGGCGTCGAACGCACGCAGCCACATGGAGTCGTCGGAGGCCGTGGGCATCGCCACGTTCACGGCGTGCCCCTCGGCCTCGCCGCGGCCGGTCTCGTTGGCGAAGCCCGTGCCCGGGAACAGGGTCAGGCCCGTCTCGTGCAGCGAGACGGTGAGGACGCGGGGGTCGTCGTAGAAGATCGACTGGGTGCCGTCGCCGTGGTGGCCGTCGACGTCCACGTAGGCCACCCGCCGCACCCCCTGGTCGAGCAGGTGCTGCACCGCCACGGCGCAGTCGTTGTAGATGCAGAAGCCGCTGGCCTTCTCGGCGTGGGCGTGGTGCATCCCGCCCCCGAAGTTCACGGCGTGCACCGCGTCCCCGGCCAGGATCGCCACGGCCCCCTGGTACGTGCCGCCCACGAGGCGGGCGCTCGCCTCGTGCACCCCCGGGTAGGCGGGGGTGTCCTCGGTGCCGAGCCCGCACTCGGGGACCTCCACGGAGGGGTCGGCGCTCACGGCCCGGACCGAGTCCACGTAGTGCTGCGGGTGGACGAGGTTGAGCACCTCGTCCGGGGCCACCTCGGGGACGTCCACCGTGACGTTGTCCCGGCGGTCGAGGCCGAACTCCTGGACCAGCCGGTAGGTGGCCTCGAGCCGGGACGGGTGCATGGGGTGGTGGTCCCCGAAGTTGTACTCGAGCAGGGCGGGGTCCCAGAACAGTCGCGTGGGGTACGGGGCGCCGGGCCCGGATGTAGCAGGAGTCACACGGCCATTAGACCACCCGCGGGCGTGGCCCGCTCCCGCGGGGGCGGCTCCAGCACCCTTTGTGTCCCTGCCCTGGTGTCCCTCGCCTCCGCTCAGTCGAGGTCGCTGAAGGCCTCGACCGCCGGGGCCGGTCCGGTCACGAGGATCTGGTCGTCCTCGTACAGCACGGTCCCCGGCTCGGTCGGCTCCCAGGCCCCGCCCGGACGGCGCACCGCCACGACGGAGACCTCGTGGACGCGCCGGACGTCGAGGGCGTCGAGCGGTCGCTGCTGGACGGCCTCCGGTGCAGGGCAACGGATGAGAGCGAATCCCTCGTCGATCGACACGAAGTCCAGCACCCTGCCCTGGATGAGGTGGGCGGAACGAACGCCCATGTCGTGCTCCGGGCTGATGACGTGGTGGACACCCAGCTGTCCGAGGATCTCGGCGTGGGGCGTGGTGATGGCCTTGGCCCAGATCTCCGGGCGACCGAACTTCAGCAACCGGGAGGCCACCAGGATGCTGGCCTGGACGTCGGAGCCGATGCCCACGACGACCTTGTCGAACTCGTCGACGCCGAGCTGGCGCAGCACTTGTTCCTGCGTGGCGTCGGCGCGCACCACGCTGGTCAGCTGGCCGTTGAGCTCCTGCACCACGTCCTCGTCCACGTCGATTCCCAGCACCTCGGCTCCGTTGCGCATCAGCTCGAGAGCCAGAGCGGCACCGAACCGGCCCAACCCGATGACGGCAGTGCTGCTCCGGGCAGCGGGACGGCGCCCAGCGGCGGACCGCCGGCGCGCGGACGGGTGGTCAGGACGGGACGGGGACACGGGAACCTCCACGGTACGGGGGCGGACAGGGACGCGGACGGGGGCGGGGTCAGCCGATCAGGGGGCGTTCCCTGGGCAGCTCGTAGAGGGCCTTTCGGCTCCGCGCCGCCAGGGCCGTGGCGACGGTGATGGGACCCAGCCGGCCGAGGACCATGAGGACGACGAGCACGCCCTGGCCCGCTGCGGAGAGACCCGCGGTGATCCCGGTGGACAGGCCCACCGTGGCGAAGGCGGAGATCGCCTCGAACAGGATCCGGTCCAGGCCCAAATCCTCGTGCAGCAGCATCAGGATCATGGTTCCGGTGACCACCGCGCCGAGGGAGAGCACGACCACCGTGATCGCCTGCCGCTGCACCGACCTGGACAGGCGCCTGCCCAGGACGTGCACGGCGCTCCCGCCCGTGATCTCGGTCAAGGCGACGAAGCCCAGGACGGCGACGGTGGTGACCTTCAGGCCTCCGGCCGTTCCGGCGGGACCGCCGCCGACCAGCATCAGGAGGTCCAGCCCGAGCCAGGACACCGGGTGCATCGCGGCGATGTCGATGCTGTTGAAACCGGCGGTGCGGGCGATCGTGGACTGGAAGAACCCGGCCAGCAGCTTCTCGTCGGCTCGCATGGGCCCGAGCGTGGCGGGATTGGACCACTCCACCGCGCACAGGAAGACGGTGCCGGCAGCCAGGAGCACCCCTGTGGCGAACAGCACGATCCGGGTGTTCATGCTCCACCGCCGGGGCCGGCGCCACTCCCGGCGCAACTGGTAGAGCACCGGGAAGCCCAGTCCGCCCAGGACCACGGCGACGATGATCGGCAGGTTGATCCAGGGGTCGGCGGCGAAGTCCATGATCGACAGTGTGTAGAGGGCGAACCCGGCGTTGTTGAACGCCGAGACCGAGTGGAACACTCCGTGCCACACGGCTTGGGCCGGCGGATAGCCGTAGCCGGTCAGGAAGCGCAGGGCGAGCGCCGCTGCCACGACCGCCTCGATCACGAGCGTGGTGCCCAGGATGCGCAGCAGCACCCGGCGCATGTCCCCGTAGCCGGGGTTCTTCGTCTCGGTGGAGCTCATGATCCTGGCCGTCAGACCCAGCCGGCGCGCCAGCAGGATCCCGAGCACGGTCGCGAAGGACATCACCCCGAACCCGCCGATCTGGATCAGCGTGAGGATCACCGCCTGCCCGAACGGGGTCCAGTAGGTCGGCGTGTCCACGACGACCAGCCCGGTCACGCAGATCGCCGAGGTGGCCGTGAAGATCGCCTCCATCGCCGTCGCGCCGCCCGGGCCGGTCCTCGACACCGGCAGCATCAACAGGGCGGCGCCGGTCAGCAGGGCGAGGCCGAAACCTCCCATGATGAGCTGGGCGGTGCGGGCGGGCGTGGTCTCCCGCGGATCCGAGCTCCACCGGCTCCGGCGAGGGCGTGGTCGCCGGAGCCGGGAGGCACGGGTCAGGCGGCGGACCCGGGCCCGCAGCAGGGCCTCTTCCAAGGGCATGGGCGACAACCTACACCTGAGGCTGCCCGCCGTGGGCGAGCTTCGGTGGAATACTGTCTCGGGTCGAGGCACCTGCCGCGGCCGCCGCCCGGACCGGGCCGTCAGGACACCAGGAGGAGAGTGCGTGAGCCACCTGCAGCGCGGGCCCTGGATCCGCCCGGAGGAGCGCGGTCGCTTCTGGCTGCTGACCTCGCTGCGCGACCTGGTGGACAGGATCGCGGCGTCCTCCCCGGCCCGGCTGGCGCTCATCGTCTTCGCCGTCGTCGTCTCGGCCTTCTCCTTCCTGCTGTGGCTGCCCGTCTCCTCCGCCCCGGGGATCGACACCGCCTTCGTGGACGCAGCCTTCACCGCGACCTCCGCCGTCACCGTGACGGGACTGACGACCGTCGCCACCGGGGAGAACTGGTCGTTCTTCGGCCAGTTCGTCATCATGGTCGCCATGCAGATCGGGGGTCTCGGCACCCTCACCATGACGTCGATCCTCGCCCTCGCCGTGGGTCGCAAGCTCGGGCTCAGATCGCGGATCCTGACGCAGGAGGCCCTCAACATCGGACGGCTCGGTGAGGTCGGCTCGCTGCTGCAGATCATCGTCCTGACCTCCGTGAGCATCGAGGCGGTGCTCGCCACGATCCTCACCATCGGATTCCTGGCCGAGGGCGAACCCGTGCTCACAGCGCTCTGGCACGGGGTGTTCTACGCGATCTCCGCGTTCAACAACGGAGGGTTCGTCCCCAACGCGGCGGGGCTCGGTCCCTACACGACGTCGTGGCTGATCGTCGTGCCCATCGCCCTCGGGGTGTTCATCGGCTCCCTCGGCTTCCCCGTCGTCCTGGTGGTGCGTCAGGTGGGGCTGCGGTTCAGCCGGTGGAACCTCAACACGAAGCTCACCGTGACGACGACGACCGTGCTGCTCGTCCTGGCATGGATCATGTACACCGCGTTCGAGTGGTCCAACCCCGGCACCCTGCGGGACCTCTCCGTGGGCGAGAAGATCTTCAACGGCTTCTTCTCCTCGGTGAACATGCGCTCGGGGGGCTTCGCGCTCGTCGACACCAACAGCGAGCTGCCGCAGACGCTGCTGATGACGGACGCCATGATGTTCGCGGGCGGCGGGTCGGCGTCCACGGCCGGCGGCATCAAGGTCACCACGCTCGCCGTCGTGTTCCTCGCGGTCCTGGCCGAGGCCCGGGGCGACCGGTCCGTCATCGCCTTCTACCGGACCATCCCCGAGGAGGCGTTGCGGATCGCGATCTCGGTCATCATGATGGGGGCGACGATCGTGCTGGTGGCCTGCGGGTTCCTGCTCGCGTTCTCCGACGCCCCGCTGGACCGGGTGCTCTTCGAGGTGATCTCGGCCTACGCCACGTGCGGACTGAGCGTGGGCCTGTCCGCGGAGCTCCCGCCGGAGGGCAAGTACGTGCTCGTGGCGACCATGTTCGTGGGACGCATCGGCATCACCACCGTGGCCGCAGCCCTGGCGCTGCGCTCGCGCCGGCGCCTGTACAAGTACCCCGAGGAAAGGCCCATCATTGGCTGACCGTTCGTCCCACAGCGCTCCCGTCCTGGTCATCGGTCTCGGCCGCTTCGGCACCGCCACCGCGCTCCAGCTGGCCCGCCAGGGGCGGGAGGTCCTGGGCGTGGAGCGGGACGCCCAGCTGGTCCAGAAGCTCTCCGGGCAGCTCACCCACGTGGTCGAGGCGGAGGCCACGGACATCGACGCCCTGCGCCAGCTGGGCGCGGCCGAGTTCGACTCCGCCGTGGTCGGTGTCGGCACGTCCATCGAGTCCAGCGTGCTCATCACGGCGAACCTCGTGGACCTCGGGGTGAGCCGGATCTGGGCGAAGGCCATCACGCCGTCGCACGGCAAGATCCTCTCCCGCATCGGGGCCCACCACGTGATCTTCCCCGAGGCGGACGCGGGGCGGCGCACCGCGCACCTGGTCTCGGGCCGGCTGCTGGACTACATCGAGTTCGACGACGACTTCGCGATCGTCAAGATGTATCCGCCGCGGGAGGTGCAGGGCTTCACGCTGGGCGACTCCCACGTCCGCTCGAAGTACGGCGTGACCGTGGTGGGCGTGAAGTCCCCGGGCGAGGACTTCACGTACGCCCGCCCCGACACCAAGGTCACCTCCCGCGACCTGCTGATCGTCTCGGGGCACGTGGACCTGCTCGAGCGCTTCGCGGCCCGCCCCTGACCGCGGGCCAGCCGACCCGCTGAGCCGCCGGTCCGCGGGCCGCTCAGTCGCCGCTGAACTCGCGCGTGAGCTCCGCCGAACGGTCCGCCGAGGCCCGGGCGGCGGACGCGACGAGGTCCTCGAAGCCGTTGTCCTGGAAGGTCGTGATGGCCCGGTCCGTGGTGCCCTTGGGGCTGGTGACGGCCCGGCGCAGGGCTGCGGGGTCGGCCTCGGCCGGGCGCAGCAGCTCTCCGGCCCCGGAGACGGTCTCCTTCGCGAGGACCCGCGCGACGTCCGCCGGCAGCCCCATCCGCTCCCCTGCCTGCTGCATGGCCTCGGCCAGCAGGAACACGTAGGCCGGCCCGGAGCCCGAGACGCCGGTCACGGCGTCCACCTGCTCCTCGGGGACCTCGACCACGGTGCCCACGGCCTCGAGCACCCGGCGCACGGCCTCCGTCTGCTCCGGGCCGGTGGCGGCGCCCGGGGTCACCGAGACGACGCCGCGACCCACGCTGGAGGGCGTGTTCGGCATCGTGCGCACCACCGGCTGACCGGCGGGCAGGGCGCGCTCGAGGGCGTCCACGGAGATCCCCGCCGCCACCGACGCCACGACCGTGCCGGGGCGCAGGGCGGGGGCGATCTCGCGGGCGAGGTCGAGGATGCCGACCGGCTTCACGCCGAGCAGCACGACGTCCGCCTCGCGGGCGGCCCGGCGGTTCGCCTCGGGGTCCTCCCCGGTGACGTAGGGCTGCACGCCCGTCTCCGCCTCGAGCCGGCGGGCGCTCTCCGCGGAGCGGACGGTGGCCCGGACCTGCTCGACGGGCACGCCGGAGGCCAGCACCCCCCGCAGGATGGATCCGTTCATGGAGCCGCAGCCGAGGAAGGCGAGCACAGGGGTCATGGTGGGTGAGGTCCTCTCGTCGATGGATCGGGGCGGTGCGCCGGAGCACCGGCAGCGGGTCGGTGGCATCGGGTCGGTGGCATCGGGTCGGTGGTGGGGCGGGCCGCGGGACCGTGGCCGTCAGCTCTCGGCGACGCCGGTGCTCTCGGTGCCGCCGGCGCCCGCGTCATCGTCGTCGCCGTCGTCGTCGTCGTCGGACAGTGTCGTGTGCCGGCGGGCGAACTCGAGGGACTCCGCGAGCCACTGGGTGCGCTCCTCGGCGTTCTTCGAGCGGCGGGTCGAGACCTCGACCCCGATGATGCCCTGCCACCGGGTGGAGGCGAGGTGCTCGAGGGACTCGGCCACCGGCTGCACGCCGTGGCCGGGCAGCAGGTGCTCGTCCGCCGTGGTCTCCCCGGACCCGTCGGTCAGGTGGACGTGGCCCAGCCGGGGGCCCAGCTCCTGGATGGCGGCCAGGGAGTCCATCCGGGCGGTCGCGGCGTGCGAGAAGTCCCACGTCACCCAGTCGTAGTCCTGGCCCAGCGGACTGTAGTGCGGGGCGTAGACCACGGTGTCGTGGCCGCGGACCCGCCAGGGGTACATGTTCTCCACGGAGATCTTCACCCCCGTGGCCTGGGAGACCGCCCGCACGCCCTCCACGAAGTTCGCGGCGTACCGGCGCTGCCACCGGAAGGGCGGGTGGACGACGACGACCTCCGCGCCCACCTGCTCGGTGAGCGCGGCGGCCATCTGGATCTTGGTCCACGACTTGCCCCACACCTGCTGGGTGAGCAGCAGGGTGGGGGCGTGGATGGTCGAGATGGGGAGCTGGTGGCGCTGCACGAGGTCCTGCAGCTGGTGGGTGAGCTGGCTCATCCGCTCGTGCGTGACGAGCACCTCCACGCTGTCGTAGCCCAGCTCCACGGCGGCCTCGAAGGTCTCCGGCACCCCGAGCGGATAGAGGGAGCTGGTGGACAGCGCCACGTGCGGACGGTACGGCTCCGGGGCCGCGCCCGGCTGCGCGCTCATGCCGCACCCACCAGGTGCCGGGGGTCCACGGTGCGGACGTCGGAGTGGCTGTTCAGCTGGTCCAGGCGGCGCAGGATCAGCCCCTCGCGCAGCGCCCACGGGCAGATCCGGATCGACTCGACGCCGTAGGCGTCCATCGCGGACTCGGCCACCACGGCTCCGGCGAGGATCTGTTGGGCCCGGACGGCGGAGACTCCGGGCAGCTCGGCGCGCTCGTCCGGGGACATGGCCTCCATCCGGCGGCTCCACAGCCGGAGGTCCTCGAGGTGGAGGGTCCGGGGCACGTAGGGGCCCATCGCGTACGGTGCGGCTCCACAGATCCGCGCGAGGGAGCGGAACGTCTTGGAGGTCCCGGTCACGCAGGTGGGCTCCCCCGCCGCGCGGACCTTCTCGACGGCGGGTCTGAGCTCCTGGCGCACGTGCTTGCGCAGGGCCTTCATCTCCTTCGGGGTCGCCACGTCCCCGGCGATGAAGCTGCGCGTGAGCCGCCCCGCCCCGAGCGGCACCGAGGTCGCCACGGTGGGCAGCGCGTTGTCGCCCAGGGCCATCTCGAAGGAGCCGCCGCCGATGTCGAGGTCCAGGACGGTCCCCGCGCCCCAGCCGAACCAGCGGCGCACCGCGAAGAACGTGACGGCCGCCTCCTGGTCCCCGGCCAGCTCCGTGAGGGTGACGCCGGAGCGGGACTGCACGTGGTCGAGCACCTGCGCCCCGTTGCCGGCCTCGCGGATCGCGGAGGTCGCGAAGGCCAGGAAGTCCTCGGCCCGGTTCTCCACGGCGAAGTCCCGGGCCTCGACCACGAACGCGGTGAGGGCGTCCCGGCCCGCGTCGGAGATGTTCCCGTCCGCGTCGAGGTACTGCACCAGGCGCAGGGCGAGCTTGTGGGACGCGTACGGCTCGGGCCGGGAGCCCGGGTAGACGTCCAGCAGGAGGAGGTGGACGGTGTTCGACCCCACGTCGAGGACTCCGAGACGCATGCCGTGGTGCTCCTTCGAGTTCCGTGTCCGTCCCGCGCGTGCGGAGCGGATCAGCCCTTGGACCCGGCGCGGGCGGGCTTGGCCGCCGCGGGCTTCTTGGCCGTGCTCTTCTTCGTCGTGCTGCTCCTGGCCGCTGCTCCCTTGGCCGCCGGCCCCTTGGCCGACGACCGCGCCGTCTTCTTCGGGGCGGGACCCTGGGCGCGCTTCTCCGCGAGCAGCTGGCTGGCGCGCGCCGGCGTGATCTGCTCCACGGTCTCGCCCCGCGGGACCGTCACGTTGGTCTCCCCGTCGGTGATGTACGGGCCGAACCGCCCGTCCTTGATCACCATGGGCCGCTCCGTGATCTGATCGGTGCCGAGGTCCGCGAGCGGCGGCTTGGCGGTGCCGCGGCCGCGCTGCTTGGGCTGGGCGTAGATCGCCAGCGCCTCGTCGAGGGTGACCGTGAACAGCTGCTCCTCGGACTGCAGCGACCGCGAGTCGCTCCCCTTCTTGAGGTAGGGCCCGAACCGGCCGTTCTGCACCGTGATCTCGTTGCCCTCGGCGTCCGTGCCCAGCGTGCGCGGCAGGGACAGGATCTTGAGCGCGTCCTCGAGGGTCACGTCCTGCAGGGTCATCGAGGAGAGCAGGGACCCCGTGCGGGGCTTCTCCCTGACCGGCTTCTTCGGGGGCTTGGGCTTGCCGTTCTTGTAGTACTCGACGGGCTGGGCCGCGAGCTCCTCGGCGGTGGGCTCGGGGATCACCTCGGTGACGTAGGGCCCGTAGCGGCCGTCCTTGGCCACGATGGCGCGCCCGGTCACGGGGTCGCGGCCGAGCTCCCGGCCGTCCGCCTTGCCCGTCTCGATGAGCTCCCGGGCCTTGTCCGGGGTGAGCTCGTCGGGGGCGAGGTCCTCCGGGACGTTCGCCCGGATCGGGTCGGTGATCTCCCCGGTCTCCGGGTCCACGGCCCCGGCCACCTCCAGGTAGGGGCCGAACTTGCCGACCCGCAGGGTGATGTCCTCGGTCACGGGGATGGAGTTCACCGCGCGGGCGTCGATCTCGCCGAGATCGTCGACGATGGGCTTGAGCCCGTTCTCGTGGCCCTGGGAGCCGAAGTAGAAGTCCTGCAGCCAGTCGGTGCTGTCCTCCTCGCCGCGGGCGATCCGGTCGAGACCCTCCTCCATCGCCGCGGTGAAGTCGTAGTCCACGTAGTCGGAGAAGTGCTCCTCGAGCAGGCGCACCACGGAGAACGCGATCCACGAGGGGATGAGCGCGGAGCCCCGCACGCGGACGTAGCCGCGGTCCATGATCGTGGAGATGGTGGCCGCGTAGGTCGAGGGCCGGCCGATGCCGAGCTCGTCGAGGACCTTGACGAGGGAGGCCTCGGTGTAGCGCGGCGGCGGCGAGGTGCGGTGCCCGTCCGCCTCGACGTCGGTCGCGTCCAGGCGGTCGCCCTCGGCCATCCGCGGGAGCCGCTTGTCGCCGTCCTTGCCCTCCTTGCCGCCGTCCTTGTCCGCGGCGGGGTCCTCGTCCCGGCCCTCCTCGTAGGCGGCCAGGAAGCCGCGGAACGTGATGACGGTGCCGGACGCGGAGAACTCGGCGTCCCGCCCGGCGGACGACGTCGCCCCGAGCCGCACGGTCGCCGTCGAGCCCTTGGCGTCGGCCATCTGGGAGGCCACGGTGCGCTTCCAGATCAGCTCGTAGAGCCGGTACGCGTCCGCGGACAGCTCGCCGCGGACCTGGTTCGGGGTCCGGAAGGAGTCCCCGGCCGGGCGCACGGCCTCGTGCGCCTCCTGCGCGTTCTTCGACTTTGAGCTGTAGAGCCGCGGGGCGCCGGGCACGAAGTCGGCGCCGTACAGCTCCGTGGCCTGCCGCCGGGCGGCCGAGACCGCCTGGTCGGACAGCGCCACGGAGTCGGTGCGCATGTAGGTGATGTAGCCGTTCTCGTAGAGCTTCTGCGCCACCTGCATGGTGGTGCGGGAGGTGAAGCGCAGCTTGCGCGCCGCCTCCTGCTGCAGCGTGGACGTGGTGAACGGTGCGGCCGGTCGGCGGGTGTACGGCTTGGTCTCGAGCGAGCGGACCGTGAACTCCGCGTCCTCGAGGCCGGCGGCCAGCTCGCGGGCGGCCTGCTCGTCCAGGTGCGCGAGCTTGTCGGCGGCGCCCTTGAGCACGCCGTCGTCGCCGAAGTCACGGCCCCCGGCCACCCGCTTGCCGTCCACGGAGGAGAGCCGGGCGCTGAAGGCGGTGCCGGCGTCCTCGCCGTCGGTGCGGGCGAAGGTGCCGCTGAGGTCCCAGTAGTCGGCGGGCACGAAGGCCATGCGCTGGCGCTCCCGCTCCACGACCAGCCGGGTGGCCACGGACTGGACGCGTCCGGCGGACAGCCCGGAGGCGATCTTGCGCCACAGCACCGGGGAGATCTCGTAGCCGTAGAGCCGGTCCAGGATGCGCCGGGTCTCCTGCGCGTCGACCAGGTCCTGGTCCAGCTCGCGCAGCTCCCCGAAGGCCCGCTCGATGGCCTCGCGGGTGATCTCGGAGAAGGTCAGCCGGTAGACGGGGATCTTGGGCTTGAGCACCTCCAGGAGGTGCCACGCGATGGCCTCCCCCTCGCGGTCGCCGTCGGTGGCGAGATAGAGGGCGTCCGCGTCCTTGAGCTTGCGCCGGAGCTCGGTGACCTTCTTCTTCTTGTCCGGGTTCACCACGTAGTACGGCTCGAAGCCGTGCTCCACGTCCACCGCGAACTTGCCGTAGGGACCCTTCTTGAGCTCCGCCGGCAGCTCCGAGGGCTGCGGGAGGTCGCGGATGTGCCCCATCGAGGACTCGACCTCGTAGGCGTCGCCGAGGTACCCGGCGATGGTCTTGACCTTGGAGGGGGACTCCACGATGAGCAGGCTCTTGCCCGTTCCCGGGCTCTGGGTGGCCTTCGTTGGCACGGTACTCCTTGCTGCGGTCCGCGGTGCCGCGGGCCGCCGCGCTGCTGGACGTCGGGGCGGACGGGCGGGCGTCGGCCCGCCGTTGCGCTCCACCATAACGCCTCACCGCCGTCAACCCCCGCGCGGCGGGGACCCGGGGGACCTCGGCGTCCCCGGCCGGGACGCCCGGGGCCGCCCGGGGCGGGCG
>NZ_JBHVDI010000092.1:0-14734 GCF_042802875.1 Kocuria sp. NPDC057446
GTCCGGGGCCTCGTGCCGTCCCCGGACCGTCTGTGGGAGACTGGGGGCACAACCACATCGGCCGCCCACGCGCAGCGGGAGAGTCCGGCGCCGTCCGTGTCCCGGGCGGCGCCCGGCGCCCAAGGAGCAACTCCTCCCCGGAATCTCTCAGGCCCCAGGACCGCTGCGACCAGGCCACTCTGAAGAGGCCCCCGCCCCCGCCGCCGGCCCGGACAGGGGCCGCCGACCGCGCAGGCCGGCCCGCAGCGGCCGGCGAGCACCCGCGGCCCGGACGACAGAGCGGGGAGGTCGGACGGGCCCCACCGGGCCTCGAACCACGAGGAGCTCACTGTGTCCTTCCTGCCCCGCCACCTCGGACCGGACGCGGCCGAGACCGCCATCATGCTCGAGACCGTCGGCGCGGCCGACCTCGACGAGCTCGTCGCCCGCGCGGTCCCTGCGGGCATCGCCTCCGACGCACCGCTGCGCCTGCCTGCCCCGATGTCCGAGCACGAGGCCCTCGCGGCCCTGCGCCGGGTCGCGGCGAAGAACCGGGTGATGACCCAGATGATCGGGCAGGGCTACGCGGACACCGTGACCCCTCCCGCGCTGCGCCGCAACATCCTCGAGAACCCCGCCTGGTACACCTCCTACACCCCGTACCAGCCCGAGATCTCGCAGGGGCGCCTCGAGGCGCTGCTGACGTTCCAGAACGCGGTCATGGACCTCACCGGCCTCGACCTGGCCAACGCCTCCCTGCTGGACGAGGCCACCGCCGTGGCCGAGGCGGTGCTGATGATGCGCCGGGCCAACCGGAAGGCCACGAGCCGCCGCGTGGTCGTCGACGCGCGGACGCTGCCGCAGACCCTCGCCGTGCTGGCCGGGCGCTGCCGGGCCGTGGGTGTCGAGCTCGTCGTCACCGATCTCGCCGAGGGCCTGCCCGAGGGCGAGCTCTTCGGGGTGGTCCTGAGCCAGGTGGGCGTCGACGGCGAGGTCGTCCCCCTCGCCGAGGTCGCCGAGGAGGCGCACGCGCGCGGGGCGCTCGTGACCGTGGCCACCGACCTGCTGGCCCTGACGCTCCTGCGCTCCCCCGGGGAGCAGGGGGCGGACATCGCCGTGGGCTCCGCCCAGCGCTTCGGGGTGCCGCTGTTCTTCGGCGGGCCCCACGCCGCGTTCCTCGCCTGCCGCACGGGCCTCGAACGGAACCTGCCGGGGCGCCTGGTGGGCGTCTCGAGGGACTCCTCCGGCCGGCCCGCCTACCGGCTGGCCCTGCAGACCCGCGAGCAGCACATCCGCCGCGAGAAGGCCACCTCCAACATCTGCACCGCGCAGGCGCTGCTGGCCATCGTGGCCGGCGCCTACGCCGCCTACCACGGCGCGGACGGGCTGCGCGCCATCGCCGAGCGCGTGCACGGGCTGGCCGCCCGCCTGGCCGCCGGACTCGCCGCGGCCGGGGTCCGGGTGGTGCACGACCGCTTCTTCGACACCGTGCTGGCCGAGGTGCCCGGCCGCGCCGACGCCGTCGTGGCCGCCGCCGCTGAGCGCGGGATCAACGTGCGCCGCGCGGACGCGGACCACGTGTCGGTGTCGGTGGGGGAGCCCCACGACGAGCGCGACGTCGACGCCGTGCTCGCGGCCTTCGGCGCGGCGCCCGACGACGACGGGGACGGCGCGGGCGCCGGCGGGGAGCTGCCCGCCGAGCTGCTGCGCACCGACTCCTACCTGACCCACCCGGTGTTCACGCTGCACCGCTCCGAGACCGCGATGATGCGCTGGCTGCGCTCCCTCGCGGACAAGGACCTGGCCCTGGACCGGACCATGATCCCGCTGGGCTCGTGCACCATGAAGCTCAACGCCGCCGCGGAGATGGAGCCCATCAGCTGGCCGGAGTTCGCCTCGATCCACCCGCTCGCCCCCGAGGACCAGACCCTCGGCTGGCGCGAGCTCATCGGCCGGCTCGAGTCCTGGCTCACGGAGATCACCGGCTACGCCGCCGTCTCCGTCCAGCCCAACGCGGGCTCCCAGGGCGAGCTCGCCGGGCTGCTCGCGATCCGCCGCTACCACCTGTCCCGCGGCGACCGGCAGCGCACGACCATCCTGATCCCGTCCTCGGCCCACGGCACCAACGCCGCCTCCGCGGTGCTCGCCGACCTCGAGGTCGTGGTCGTGGCCACCGCGGGGGACGGCTCCGTGGACATGGACGACCTCGCCGCGAAGATCGCGGCCGCGGGGGACGGGCTCGCGGGCATCATGGTCACCTACCCCTCGACGCACGGCGTGTTCGAGGAGCAGATCACGGCCGTGTGCGCCGCCGTGCACGACGCGGGCGGCCAGGTCTACGTGGACGGCGCCAACCTCAACGCGCTGATGGGCCTCGCCCGGCCGGGCCGCTTCGGCGGCGACGTCTCGCACCTGAACCTGCACAAGACCTTCTGCATCCCGCACGGCGGCGGGGGGCCGGGCGTGGGCCCCGTGGGGGTGGCGGAGCACCTCGTGCCGTTCCTGCCCGGGGACCCGGGGGCCGCGGCCGGCGAGGACGAGGCGTTCCCGGTCTCCCAGGCCCGCTACGGGTCGGCCGGGGTGCTGCCGATCTCCTGGATGTACATCGCCATGACCGGCGCGGAGGGGCTCACCTCGTCCTCGCGCACCGCGATCCTCAGCGCGAACTACGTCTCCGCCCGGCTCGCCGACGTCTTCCCGACCCTCTACACCGGTCCCGGCGGGCTCGTGGCCCACGAGTGCATCCTCGACCTGCGCGCGCTCACGAAGGCGTCCGGGGTGACCGCGGAGGACGTGTGCAAGCGGCTCGTCGACTACGGCTTCCACGCGCCCACCCTCGCGTTCCCCGTGGCGGGCACGCTCATGGTGGAGCCCACGGAGTCGGAGAACCTCGCGGAGCTCGACCGGTTCGTGGCGGCGATGCGCGCGATCCACGCGGAGATGACCGCCGTGGCCGAGGGCGAGGTCGAGCTCGCCGACTCCGTCCTGCGCCACGCCCCGCACACCGCGGAGGTGCTCACGGCCGACGAGTGGGACCGGGTCTATCCCCGCTCCCGGGCCGCCTACCCGCTGCCCGAGCTGCGGCTGGCCAAGTACTGGCCGCCCGTGGGCCGGGTGGAGAACGCCGCCGGGGACCGCAACCTCGTCTGCAGCTGTCCGCCGATCGAGGCGTTCGCGGCCGCCCGGTGAGCCGCCGGGCCCGGCGCCCCGGAGGGCAGTGAGACCCGGCGCACGAAATCTCCCATCCTACGACCGGTGGACGCCCGCGTCCACCGGTCGTGTGGACAGGGCCGCGTTCCCGGCCTATGCTGGTTGTTTGCGTTGTCCCTCATTCTGCGTGCCTTCATATAGCGGTGGGCGCCCCTGGGGAGCGAACCAGCAGCCCAGTCCGCTGGCCCTCGCACACCCGTACACCCGATCGGGTACTGCGCGATTCAACTGCAGGTCTGTGGAAGGAATCCATCTTGGTCGCCTCGAGCACCGATTCGAACGTAACCGCTAACCGACCGGCCGACGGGAACATCCCGCGCCGCATCTCCTTCGCCAAGATCCATGAGCCGCTGGACGTGCCGAACCTGCTGGCCCTCCAGACGGACAGCTTCGACCGTCTCGTGGGCAACGAGCGGTGGCAGGCCCGTGTCCAGCAGGCCATCGAGACCGGGGAGCAGGGCATCGCCCGCACCTCGGGGCTCTCCGACATCTTCGAGGAGATCTCCCCGATCGAGGACTTCCAGGGCACCATGTCCCTGTCCTTCTCGGAGCCGGAGTTCTACGACCCGAAGTACACGATGGACGAGTGCAAGGACCGGGACGCCACGTACTCGGCGCCCCTGTACGTCAAGGCCGAGTTCATGAACAACAACACGGGCGAGATCAAGCAGCAGACCGTGTTCATGGGCGACTTCCCGCTGATGACCGAGAAGGGCACCTTCGTCATCAACGGCACCGAGCGTGTCGTCGTCTCCCAGCTCGTCCGCTCGCCGGGCGCCTACTTCGAGCGCGGCCAGGACCGCACCTCGGACAAGGACATCTACTCCGCGAAGATCATCCCCTCCCGCGGCGCCTGGTTCGAGCTCGAGATCGACAAGCGCGACCAGGTGGGCGTGCGCCTCGACCGCAAGCGCAAGCAGTCGGTCACCGTGCTGCTGAAGGCCCTCGGCTGGAGCGAGTCCCGCATCCTCGAGGAGTTCGGGGAGTTCGACTCCATCCGGGCGACCCTCGAGAAGGACACCGTCGAGTCCCGCGAGGACGCGCTGCTGGACATCTACCGCAAGCTGCGCCCGGGGGAGCCGCCCACGGTCGACGCCGCGCAGGCGCTGCTCGACAACATGTACTTCAACTCCAAGCGCTACGACCTCGCCAAGGTGGGCCGCTACAAGATCAACCGGAAGCTGGGCCTCGACAAGGCGTTCGAGGACGAGGACGCCTCCGTGCTCTCGGTGGACGACATCGTCGCGATGATCCGCTACCTCGTGACCCTGCACGCCGGCGGCGGCACCATGAAGGGCGTCCGCGACGGCGAGCCCCGCGAGGTCGTGGTCGACGTCGACGACATCGACCACTTCGGCAACCGCCGCATCCGCGCCGTGGGCGAGCTGATCGAGAACCAGATCCGCACGGGCCTGTCCCGCATGGAGCGCGTGGTGCGCGAGCGCATGACCACCCAGGACGTGGAGGCGATCACCCCGCAGACCCTGATCAACATCCGGCCCGTCGTGGCGGCGATCAAGGAGTTCTTCGGCACCTCGCAGCTGTCGCAGTTCATGGACCAGAACAACCCGCTCGCGGGCCTGACGCACAAGCGCCGCCTGTCCGCGCTCGGCCCGGGCGGTCTCTCCCGCGACCGCGCCGGCATGGAGGTCCGTGACGTGCACCCGTCGCACTACGGCCGGATGTGCCCGATCGAGACCCCTGAGGGCTCCAACATCGGCCTCATCGGCTCGCTGGCGACCTACGGGCGGATCAACCCGTTCGGCTTCATCGAGACGCCGTACCGCAAGGTCGTCGACGGCCTGGTCACCGACGACGTCGAGTACCTGACCGCCGACGACGAGCGCGGCGTCACGATCGCCCAGGCCAACGCCCCGCTGGGCGCGGACAACCGGTTCGCGGAGGACGCCGTGCTCGCGCGCGCCGCCGACGGCTCGGGCGAGGCCGTGCTGGTCGACCCGACCGCCGTGCAGTTCATGGACGTCTCCCCGCGCCAGATGGTGTCCGTGGCGACCGCCCTGATCCCGTACCTGGAGCACGACGACGCCAACCGCGCCCTCATGGGCGCCAACATGCAGCGCCAGGCCGTGCCCCTGCTGGAGTCCGAGGCCCCGCTGGTGGGCACCGGCATGGAGCGCTACGCGGCCCTGGACGCCGGGGACTCCGTGCTGGCCCGCAAGGCCGGCGTGGTCGAGGAGGTCTCGGCGAACCTGGTGCGCGTGCTCAACGACGACGGGACGACCACGGTCTACCCGATCAACAAGTTCACGCGCTCCAACCCGGGCAACACCTACAACCAGCGCGTCATCGTCTCGGAGGGCGAGCGGGTCGAGGAGCGCTCGGTCATCGCCGACGGCCCCTCCACGGACCAGGGCGAACTGGCCCTGGGCAAGAACCTGCTGGTCGCCTACATGTCCTGGGAGGGCCTCAACTACGAGGACGCGATCATCCTCTCCCAGCGCATGGTCTCGGAGGACGTGCTGACCTCGATCCACATCGAGGAGCACGAGATCGACGCCCGCGACACGAAGCTGGGCGCCGAGGAGATCACCCGGGACATCCCCAACGTGTCCGAGGAGGTGCTGTCCGCCCTCGACGAGCGCGGCATCATCCACATCGGCGCGGAGGTCCAGGCCGGCGACATCCTCGTGGGCAAGGTCACCCCGAAGGGCGAGACCGAGCTGACCCCGGAGGAGCGCCTGCTGCGCGCGATCTTCGGCGAGAAGTCCCGCGAGGTGCGCGACACGTCCCTGAAGGTGCCGCACGGCGAGTCCGGCACCGTCATCGGCGTCCGCGTCTTCGACCGCGACGACGAGGACGACGACCTGCCCGCGGGCGTCAACCAGGTGGTCCGGGTGTACGTGGCGCAGAAGCGCAAGATCACGGACGGCGACAAGCTCGCCGGCCGCCACGGCAACAAGGGCGTCATCTCGAAGATCCTGCCCCTGGAGGACATGCCGTTCCTCGAGGACGGGACCCCCGTGGACATCATCCTCAACCCGCTGGGCGTGCCCGGCCGCATGAACCTCGGTCAGGTCCTCGAGGTGCACACCGGCTGGCTCGCGAAGCAGGGCTGGAACATCGAGGGCGAGCCCGAGTGGCTCGACCGGCTGCCGAACTTCCCGAAGCAGTCCGGCCCCACCAACGTGGCGACCCCCGTGTTCGACGGCGCCCGCGAGGAGGAGATCTTCGACCTCCTCGACCACACCAACCCGACGCGCGACGGCGTGCGGCTGATCGACCGCTCCGGCAAGGCCCGGCTGTTCGACGGCCGCTCCGGCGAGCCGTTCCCGGACCCCGTGTCGGTGGGCTACCAGTACATCCTGAAGCTGCACCACCTGGTGGACGACAAGATCCACGCGCGCTCGACCGGCCCGTACTCCATGATCACCCAGCAGCCGCTGGGCGGTAAGGCGCAGTTCGGCGGCCAGCGCTTCGGGGAGATGGAGGTCTGGGCGCTCGAGGCGTACGGCGCCGCCTACACGCTGCAGGAGCTGCTGACGGTCAAGTCCGACGACGTCCACGGGCGCGTGAAGGTCTACGAGGCCATCGTGAAGGGCGAGAACATCCCCGAGCCGGGTGTCCCCGAGTCCTTCAAGGTCCTCATCAAGGAGATGCAGTCGCTGTGCCTGAACGTCGAGGTGCTCTCGGCGGACGGCAACACCATCGAGATGCGCGATTCGGATGACGAGGTCTTCCGGGCGGCCGAGGAACTGGGCATCGATCTCTCGCACTCCGAGCCCAGCTCGGTCGAAGAGGTCTGATCCCCCTCGTTCCGCCCCCGACGAGACGTCAACTTTTCCAGAGAAAGAGATAAAGGACCCTCATGTCCAACGAATCTTCACTAGGCCTCATGCGGATCGGTCTTGCGACCGCGGAGGACATCCGGACCTGGTCCTACGGCGAGGTCAAAAAGCCGGAGACCATCAACTACCGCACGCTCAAGCCCGAGAAGGACGGCCTGTTCTGCGAGAAGATCTTCGGTCCCACCCGGGACTGGGAGTGCTACTGCGGCAAGTACAAGCGCGTGCGCTACAAGGGCATCATCTGCGAGCGCTGCGGCGTGGAGGTCACCCGGGCCAAGGTGCGCCGTGAGCGCATGGGCCACATCGAGCTCGCCGCTCCCGTGACCCACATCTGGTACTTCAAGGGCGTGCCCTCGCGGCTGGGCTACCTGCTGGACCTCGCCCCGAAGGACCTCGAGAAGGTCATCTACTTCGCGGCGTACATGATCACGTCGGTGGACGAGGACGCCCGCCACGACGACCTGCCGAACCTGCAGGCCGCCGTGGACCGCGAGAAGGCCCAGATGGAGTCCACCCGCGACTCCGACATCGCCGCCATCGCCCGCGACCTCGAGACCGAGCTCGGCCGGGTCGAGGAGGAGGGCGGCAAGGCCGCGGAGAAGCGCAAGCTGCGCGACTCCGCCGACCGCCAGATGGCCAACGTGCGCAAGCGCGCCAACCTGGAGATCGACCGCCTCGAGCAGGTCTGGGACCGCTTCAAGAACCTCAAGGTCAACGACCTCGAGGGCGACGAGGCGCTCTACCGTGTCATGGTGGACCGCTACGGCATGTACTTCGAGGGCTCCATGGGCGCCGAGGCGATCAAGAAGCGCCTCGAGACCTTCGACCTCGAGGCGGAGGCCGAGTCCCTGCGGGAGACCATCGCCACGGGCAAGGGCCAGCGCAAGACCCGCGCCCTGAAGCGGCTCAAGGTCGTCAACGCGTTCCTGACCACGGACAACTCCCCGCTGGGCATGGTCCTGGACGCCGTGCCGGTGATCCCGCCGGAACTGCGCCCGATGGTCCAGCTCGACGGCGGCCGCTTCGCAACGTCGGACCTCAACGACCTCTACCGGCGCGTGATCAACCGCAACAACCGGCTCAAGCGCCTGCTGGACCTCGGCGCCCCGGAGATCATCGTCAACAACGAGAAGCGCATGCTGCAGGAGGCCGTGGACTCGCTGTTCGACAACGGTCGCCGCGGCCGGCCGGTCACCGGGCCGGGCAACCGTGCGCTGAAGTCGCTGTCCGACATGCTCAAGGGCAAGCAGGGCCGGTTCCGGCAGAACCTGCTCGGCAAGCGCGTGGACTACTCGGGCCGCTCGGTCATCGTGGTCGGCCCGCAGCTGAAGCTCCACCAGTGCGGTCTGCCCAAGCAGATGGCGCTCGAGCTGTTCAAGCCGTTCGTGATGAAGCGGCTCGTGGACCTCAACCACGCGCAGAACATCAAGTCGGCCAAGCGCATGGTCGAGCGCTACCGCCCCCAGGTGTGGGACGTGCTCGAGGAGGTCATCACCGAGCACCCCGTGCTGCTCAACCGTGCGCCCACCCTCCACCGTCTGGGCATCCAGGCGTTCGAGCCGCAGCTCGTCGAGGGCAAGGCCATCCAGCTCCACCCGCTCGTGTGCGGCGCGTTCAACGCCGACTTCGACGGTGACCAGATGGCCGTGCACCTGCCCCTGTCCCCGGAGGCCCAGGCCGAGGCGCGCATCCTGATGCTGTCCTCGAACAACATCCTGAAGCCCTCGGACGGCAAGCCGATCGCCCTGCCCTCGCAGGACATGATCATCGGGCTGTACCACCTCACCACCGTCCGCGAGGGCGAGGAGGGGGAGGGCCGCTCGTTCTCCTCCGTGGCCGAGGCGATCATGGCCCACGACGCCGGGAAGCTGCACCTCAACGCGCTGTGCCGGATCGAGCTGGCCGACTTCGTGCCGTTCGAGGGCTGGGAGGCCCCCGAGGGCTGGGAGCCGGGTCAGCCGGTGCTGGTGGAGACCACGCTGGGCCGCGTGCTGTTCAACGAGACCCTGCCCGAGGACTACCCCTGGGACGAGGCCGTCGCGGACAAGAAGCACCTGTCCGCGCTGGTCAACGATCTCGCGGAGCGGTACCCGATGGTCACCGTGGCGCACACGCTGGACGAGCTCAAGGACGCCGGGTTCCACTGGGCGGCCCGCTCGGGCGTGACCGTGGCGATCTCGGACATCGCGACCCCGCCGGAGAAGCCCGCCATCATGGAGGGCTACGAGGCGCAGGCCGCGAAGATCCAGGGCCAGTACGACCGGGGCCTGATCGACGACGACGAGCGCCGCTCGGAGCTGATCGACATCTGGACCAAGGCCACGGACGAGGTCGCCCAGGCCATGCAGGCGAACCTGTCCCCGCTGAACACCATCAACCGCATGGTGTCCTCCGGCGCCCGAGGCAACTGGATGCAGGTCCGCCAGATCGCCGGCATCCGCGGGCTCGTGTCCAACCCCAAGGGCGAGATCATGCCCCGCCCGATCAAGTCCTCCTACCGCGAGGGCCTGTCGGTGCTGGAGTACTTCATCGCCACCCACGGTGCCCGCAAGGGCCTGGCCGACACCGCGCTGCGCACGGCGAACTCGGGGTACCTGACCCGTCGTCTCGTCGACGTCTCCCAGGACGTCATCGTGCGCGAGGCGGACTGCATGACGGAGCGCGGCCTGAACCTGCCGCTCGCCGACGTGCAGGACAGCGGTGCCCGCGTGCTGCACGAGGACATCGAGAACACCGTGCACGGGCGCGTGCTCGCGGTGGACGTGGTGGACGCCAACGGCGAGATCCTGGCCGAGGCCGGCACGGACCTCTCCGACGGGCTCATCAGCGCCCTCTTCGCGGGCGGGGCCGACACGGTGCGCGTGCGCTCCGTGCTGACCTGCGAGTCCGCGGTGGGCGTGTGCGCGGCCTGCTACGGCCGCTCGCTGGCCTCCAACCAGCTGGTCGACATCGGCGAGGCCGTGGGCATCATCGCGGCGCAGTCCATCGGCGAGCCGGGCACCCAGCTGACCATGCGCACCTTCCACACGGGTGGTGTGGCGTCCTCGGACGGCGACATCACCCAGGGTCTGCCCCGTATCCAGGAGCTCTTCGAGGCCCGCACGCCCAAGGGCGTCGCGCCGATCTCGGAGGTCGCCGGCCGGGTCAGCATCGAGGACACCGAGAAGGCGCTGAAGCTCGTCGTGACCCCGGACAACGGGGACGAGGCGATCGGCTACCCGGTGCTGCGCCGCGCCAAGCTGCTCGTGACCGAGGGCGACCACGTCGAGGTCGGCCAGCAGCTGGTCTCGGGCGCCGTCGACCCCAAGGAGGTGCTGCGCATCCGCGGACCGCGGCAGGCGCAGAAGCACCTCGTGGACGAGGTGCAGCGCGTGTACCGCTCCCAGGGCGTGGGCATCCACGACAAGCACGTCGAGGTCATCGTGCGGCAGATGCTGCGCCGCGTGACGATCATCGAGTCGGGCGAGACGGACCTGCTCCCGGGCGAGCTCGTCGAGAACGTGCGCTTCCTGGAGGCCAACCGCAAGGCCGTGGCCGAGAGCACCCGTCCGGCCGCCGGCCGTCCGGAGCTCATGGGCATCACCAAGGCCTCGCTGGCCACCGACTCGTGGCTGTCGGCCGCGTCCTTCCAGGAGACCACCCGCGTGCTCACGCAGGCGGCCATGGAGGGCAAGTCCGACCCGCTGGTGGGCCTCAAGGAGAACGTGATCATCGGCAAGCTGATCCCCGCCGGCACCGGGCTCGCGCGGTACAACAACATCGACGTGGAGCCGACGGACGAGGCGAAGGCCTCGCTGTTCACGGAGCCGGGCTCGTTCACGGACTTCAGCTACGCGGAGGAGAACTCCTCGCCGGCCGAGTTCCAGGCGATCCCGCTGGAGGACTACGACTTCGGCTCCAACTGAGGTCGGCGTCCCCGCAGGACGTGATCACCTCGTGATCACCACGGCAGCCCCGTTCCGGAAGCACCGCCTTCCGGAGCGGGGCTGCCCCCGTCCCGTGCCGGTCCGCGGCGTCCGGCCGCGGACCCGGACCGGACCCGAGGAGGGGCCATGGCGAACTCACCCACCGGGGAGTCCGTGCTCGAGCGGGCGGACCGGATCCTCGCGGCGTTCACGGCGGAGGACGCCCGGCTGACGGGCGGCCGCATCGCGGCCCTCGCCGGGCTGCCCCCCGCCACCGCGCACCGGCTCGCCCGGGACATGGCCCGCCAGGGCTGGCTCGAGCGGGTGGAGGGCGGCCACTACGTGGTCGGCACCCGGCTGTGGGAGCTGGCCAACCGCTCCTCGCGCGAGCTCGGCCTGGCGCGGGCCGCCCGCCCGTTCATGGGCGACATCCACGCGGTCCTGCGCCAGCACGTGCAGCTCGGCATCGTGGAGGGACGCGAGGTGCTGCTCGTGGAGCGGCTCTCCCACCCCCGGGCGGTGCCCGTGCGCTCCGAGGTGGCGGGCCGGCTGCCCCTGCACCTGTCGGCCACCGGCCTCGTCCTGCTCGCGCACGCGCCCCAGGACTACCAGGAGGAGTACCTGGCGGGACCCCTCACCGCCCTCACCGAGCTCTCACCGACCGACCCCGGTGTGCTCGCCGCGGAGCTCGAGCGGATCCGGGGCACCGGGCACGCCCTGCAGACCGGCTACCTCGAGGCCGGGACGGCCGGCATCGCCGTGCCGGTGCGGGGGCGCGGCGACCAGGTGGTAGCGGGCCTGGGCGTGATCACCCCCGCGGGCGACCCCGCCGCGCGGGCCGGGGCGATCGTCCAGGCGCTGCACACCGCGGCGCACGGCATCCGCCGGACGCTGCGCGAGGTCCCGCGCTGAGACCGGGTCCCGGGCCGGCTCCTGCCCCCGGACGCCGTCCCGTTGAACGGGACGGCTGTGGTGCCGCCCACAGGCCGCTGCAACACTGGACACGATTCCCGTCGTATCACCAGGAGCACCCATGAGCGCACAGCGCACCGTTCTCAGCACGCAGGTCGGCATCGTCGGCGGCGGCCCGGCCGGGCTGATGCTCGCCCACCTGCTCGGCCGCGCCGGCATCGACAGCGTCGTCGTCGAGAAGCGCGACAGGGACACCATCCACGCCACGCACCGGGCGGGGATCCTGGAGGCGCCCACGGTCCGGATGCTCGTCGAGGAGGGGGTCGACGGGCGGGTGCTGACGGAGGGGCGCGAGCACGAGGGCACCGTCCTGCGCTTCGAGGGGGAGAGCCACCGGATCGACTTCAAGGACCTCGTGGGGGAGTCCGTGTGGCTCTACCCGCAGAACGAGGTGTTCCTGGACCTCGCCGAGGCCCGGGAGCGCGACGGCGGCGACGTCCGCTGGTCCGTCACGGACACCGAGGTGGTCGACCTGACCGCCGACCGGCCGGGGATCCGCTTCACCGACGCGGCGGGCGAGGACCTCGAGATCCGCTGCGAGATCCTCGTGGGCGCCGACGGCTCGCAGAGCATCTGCCGGCGCGCCATCCCGGAGCAGGAGCGCACCGACAACTTCATCGAGTACCCCTTCGCCTGGTTCGGCATCCTCGCCGAGGCCCCGCCGAGCGCCCCGGAGCTCATCTACGCCAACTCGGAGCACGGCTTCGCCCTGATCTCCCAGCGCAGCGAGACCGTGCAGCGGATGTACTTCCAGTGCGACCCGGAGGAGGACGTCGAGGACTGGGACGACGAGCGGATCTGGGCCGAGCTCCAGCGCCGGGTCGCGGGCCCGGACGGGCTCCGGCTCCAGGAGGGCCCCATCTTCGACAGGACCGTGCTGAAGTTCCGCTCCTACGTCTGCGAGCCCCTGCGCCACGGCAACCTGTTCCTCGTCGGCGACGCCGGCCACACCGTGCCCCCGACCGGCGCCAAGGGCCTGAACCTCGCCTTCTGCGACGTCCGCGTGCTCGCCCCGGCGATCGTGGAGTTCTTCCGCTCGGGCGACGGCACCGGTCTGGCGGGCTACTCGGCCACGGCGCTGGAGCGCGTGTGGAAGGCGCAGAACTTCTCCTACTGGGCCACCCACCTCATGCACACCCAGCCGGGGGAGAACCCCTTCAACCAGAAGCGGCGGCGCGGCGAGTTCCGGGCGATCACCGGTTCCCGGCGCGGTGCCGCCTACTTCGCGGAGTCCTACACGGGCTGGCCCGACGACCGCTGACCACCGGCCCTCCGGGCCCCGCACTGTGACCCCACAAGAAGTTCGCACAACGAACACATGTGCGAATGCTGCACCGGATGCGCTAGCCTCGGAGAGTTCGCCGCCGACGCGCCGAGCACCCCGGGCGCCACGCCCGCCGGTGCGGCAGCCGCCTCGCAAGCAAGGAGCTGAACCATGACCGACCAGGACCAGGGGCCGGAGGAGTCCTTCGCGCACCTCACCCCGAAGGGGCCCGACGACGCGGCGGACACGCAGGCCGACCTCGACCGCGAGATGACGCGGATCAGCGAGGACCACGCCGCCTCGGGGCGCACCGAGACGCAGCCGCGACTGGACTACGCGCCCTACCGCAGCTCGATCCTGCGGCACCCCACCAAGGACCTGCACCACGCGGACCCCGAGACCATCGAGCTGCACGCCCCCGCCTTCGGCGAGCGGGACGTCCACCGGCTCGAGTCGGACCTGACCGTCCAGTCCGGCGGGGAGCCCATCGGCGAGCGGATCAGGATCCGCGGCCGGGTCCTCGACGGCGACGGCCGGCCCGTGCGGAACCAGCTCGTGGAGATCTGGCAGGCCAACGCCGCCGGGCGATACATCCACAAGCGGGACCAGCACCCCGCCCCCATCGACCCCAACTTCACGGGTGTGGGACGGTGCCTGACCGGCGACGACGGCTCCTACGAGTTCGTCACCATCAAGCCGGGGCCGTACCCCTGGAAGAACCACCACAACGCGTGGCGGCCCGCGCACGTGCACTTCTCCCTCTTCGGCACGGACTTCACCCAGCGGATGATCACGCAGATGTACTTCCCCTCCGACCCGCTGTTCGCGCTGGACCCGATCTTCCAGTCCATCGTGGACCCGAAGGCCCGCCGGCGGCTCGTGGCCGCGTACGACCACGACGTCTCCGAGCACGAGTGGCTGCTGGGCTACAGCTGGGACATCGTGCTCAGCGGCTCGAACCGCACCTGGACGGAAGGCGACTCCAATGTCTGAGAACTCGACCACTCCCGCGCTCCCGGCCACTCCCGGCCAGACCATCGGGCCGTTCTTCGGCTACGCCCTGCCCTACGACAAGGGCGAGCTGCTGGTCCCGCTGGGGCACCCGCAGGCGGTGCGCCTGCACGGCACCGTCACCGACGGCCACGGCGACGTGGTGCCGGACGCCATGCTCGAGATCTGGCAGGCCGACGACAACGGGGACGTCCCCACCGCGACCGGCTCGCTCGTGCGCGACGGCTACACCTTCACCGGCTTCGGCCGGGCGTCCGTCGACAACGAGGGCCACTACACCTTCACGACGGTGGACCCGGGGCCGACCGAGCCCGGCAAGGCGCCGTTCATCACGCTCACCGTCTTCGCCCGCGGCGTGACGAACCGGTTGTTCACGCGGATCTACCTGCCCGAGGACGCGGACGCCCTCGCGGGCGACCCGCTGCTGCGCTCCCTGCCCGAGGACCGCCGCCGCACCCTGGTCGCCGAGCGGGAGGCGGACGGCTCCCTGCGCTTCGACGTGCGGCTGCAGGGCGAGGACGAGACCGTCTTCCTCACGTACCCCAACCTCGAGGAGTGACCGGTCCGCGCGGGGCCCGACCGGGTCC
>NZ_JBHVDI010000093.1:0-14667 GCF_042802875.1 Kocuria sp. NPDC057446
GTGCCAGGATCGTGGTGGCCGGACCCGGCCGACCGGACGGCGCCGGTGTCCCGGGTCCCGGCCCGCGCGGTCTCGGACCGCCGAACGGCGTGGGAGCCGTGGTGCTCCACCTCCGTGGGCGCGACGATCTCGATGTGCGTGAGCGCGGCCAGGTCCTCCGGCGCGAGCCGGTTGGTGAACAGGGCGGGGTCGACGTGCACCGGGTCGGGCGAGACGTGCCCGTCCGGCCCGGCGGGCCCGCCGTCCGGGAACACGACCGTGATCTGCTCGCGCGGCTCCTGCGGGTCCTCCGGGGGCGTCCCGGTGCCGGGTGCCGGGGACTCCGGGAGCACCGGCTCCTGGAGGGCGGCGCCCGCGCCGGGCTGCGCGGCCTCGGCCTGCGCGGCCAGCTCCGCGAACCGGCGCTGCTTCTCGAACAGCTCCGGGTCCGCGGGGCCGCTCCCGGCCTCCGCGAGCTCGCGGGAGCGCTCCTCGAGCTCCCGCTGCAGCCGGGCCAGCCGTCGCGGCCCCAGGGGCTTGACCGGACGGACCGGCACCCCGTCGCCGCCGAGGTCGATGACGGGAGCCGGCCCGGCGGGCGCCGGGGGCTGCGCCGGGACGGGCTCGGCGTCCGGGGCCGCCCCGTCCCGCACCTCGTCCTCGGCGGCCATCAGGGCGCCTTCGCCGAGACGCCGCGGGCGCCGACGTGGTCCGTCGTCATCGCGTCCCCGGGTCCGAGGTAGAGGCCGTACTTGTTGATGTACTGCACCACGCCGTCGGGCACGAGGTACCAGACGGGCTTGTGCTCCGCCACGCGGGTGCGGCAGTCCGTCGACGAGATCGCCATCGCGGGCACCTCGAGCAGGTTCACGCCGCTCGAGCCCACGGGTGCCGCGAGGTCGTGGCCGGGCCGGGTGACGCCGACGAAGTGGGCGAGCTGCCAGAGCTCCTCGGCGCCCTTCCAGGTCAGGATCTCCCCCATGACGTCGGCACCCGTGATGAAGAACAGGTCCGCGTCCGGCCGCTGGCGCTTGAGGTCCCGCAGGGTGTCGACCGTGAACGTGGGCCCGTCGCGCTCGATGTCCACCCGGCTGACCGTGAACCGGGGGTTGGAGGCCGTGGCGATGACCGTCATGAGGTAGCGGTGCTCCGCCGGGCTCACCGCCCCGGCGGCCTTCTGCCACGGGCGCCCGGTGGGGACGAACACGACCTCGTCGAGGTCGAACTCCCCCGCCACCTCGGACGCGGCCACCAGGTGGCCGTGGTGGATGGGGTCGAACGTCCCGCCCATGACGCCGAGCCGTGTGCGGCCCGGCGTGCGGGGCGGGACGGCCGTGCCCGTCAGGGGCAGGTCCCGGGTCGGGGCGGGGGTGTCCTGCGAAGCGGTCGTCACGACGGCGGGGCTGCCCGGCTCAGCCGTGGCGCTTGGCGGCGTACTCGTCGAGCATGGCCCGCTCGTCCGCGGGCAGGTCGGCGGGATCCTGGTGCTGGCCGGCCTCCGGGCTGAGCCCGCGGTTGGCGTAGGAGAGCGTCACCACCAGCAGGCCGATGAGCACGACGAAGACGGAGGCTCCCCAGACCCACGGGGGAACTCCCGCCTCGGCGGCGGCGTGCCCGCCCTCGGCGGCGGCGAGGACGGTGGTGACGGTCTGCTCGAACATGGGGATCCCTTCTGGCGCCGACGTGGCGGCGGGTGGTCGGTGAGCGGCCCGTGCCGCCTCGGCCGGCAGGCCCGGACGGCTCTCATCGTACTGAATCCGCGGCGGGCCCGCCGCGTGCGGGGCTCAGGCGCGGACGTGCCCGTCGCCCTGGACGATCCACTTCGTGGTGGTCAGCTCCTCCAGACCCATGGGCCCGCGCGCGTGCATCTTCTGGGTGGAGATGCCGATCTCGGCGCCGAGGCCCAGCTGGCCGCCGTCGGTGAATCGGGTGGACGCGTTGACCATGACCGCGGCGGCGTCGATCTCGGCGACGAACCGCTCGGCGGAGGCGAGGTCGTTCGTCACGATCGCCTCCGTGTGCCGGGTCGACCACCGGTCGATGTGCCGGAGGGCCTCGTCCAGGGAGTCGACCACCTTCACGGCCAGGTCCATGGACAGGTACTCGGTGCCCCAGTCCTCGTCCGTGGCGCGCAGGTGGTGGCTGCCGGCGGGCAGCAGGGCCTCGGCCCGTTCGTCCACGTGCAGCGTGACGCCGGCCCGGTCGAGGGCGGTCAGCACGGCGGCCCCGTGCTCGAAGCCGCTGTGCAGCAGGAGGGTCTCCGTGGTGTTGCAGGTGCTCGTGCGGTGGGTCTTGGAGTTGACGACCACGCCCACGGCCATGTCCTTCGACGCCGAGTGGTCCACGAACACGTGGACGTTGCCCTCGCCGGTCTCGATCACCGGGACCTTGGCGTTCTGGACGACGGACTGGATCAGCCCGTGGCCGCCGCGCGGGATGAGGACGTCGACCTTGCCGCGGGCCCCCATGAGCGCGTTGGCGCCCTCGCGCCCGTACTCGTCGACGCTCTGGACGCAGTCCACCGGAAGCTTCACGTCGGCGAGGGAGTCCCGGATGATGCCCACGAGGGCACGGTTGCTCTCCTCCGCGGCCGAGCCGCCGCGCAGCAGCACCGCGTTGCCGGACTTCAGGGCGATGCCGGCGATGTCCACGGTCACGTTGGGGCGGGCCTCGTAGATGGCGCCGACCACGCCCATCGGCACGCGCACCTGGCGCATCCGCAGGCCGTTGGGCAGCGTGGACCCGCGGACGAACCCGCCCACGGGGTCGGGCAGCGCGGCCAGCTCGCGCAGGCTCTCGGCGAGGCCGGTGATCCGGTCGGCGTCCAGCTTGAGCCGGTCCAGGAGGGCCGTGGAGGTCCCGTTCACGCGGCCGCGCTCGAGGTCCTTGGCGTTCGCGGCCAGCACCACGTCCCGCTTGCGCTCGATGCGGTCGGCGATCGCGAGCAGCGCGCGGTCCTTCCAGGCCCGGGTGGCGCGGCCGAGGACGCGCGCGGAGTCGCGGGCGTCGTCGGCCATCGCGGCGACACCGGCCACGGGGTCCTCCCCGAAGGTGGCGACAATGCCGTGGTCGGACACGACCGCCTTGCCGGTCGTGCGGGTGGCTTCGTCGGTGGTCACGGAATCGTGTGCGGCGGAAGTCATTTCTTCAGTTTAGTCCGTGCACCGCGGGCGCGCAGGACCACGAGGTTGTCCACGTGCACGAGCTCCCGGCTGTAGTCGTCGCCGAGCTCCTCCGCCAGCACGGAGGTGGACTTCCCGAACATCGGCGGGATCTCGTCCGAGGAGTAGTTGCTCAGCCCGTGCGCGATCTCCTTGCCGTCCTCGTCCCGCAGCGAGACGGGCTCCCCCGCCTCGAAGGTCCCCGACACGCCGGTGACCCCGGCGGCCAGCAGGGAGTTGCGCTCGCGGATCGCCTCGACGGCGCCCGGGTCCAGGGTCAGGGAGCCCTTGATGTCCGCGAGGTGGGCCAGCCACAGCAGCCGGACGTTGCGGCGCCCGCCGGAGGTCGCGAACCAGGTGCCGACGTCCTCGCCGTCCAGCGCGCGCGTGATGTTCTGTGCCGAGGTGACGAGCGCGGGGATGCCGGAGGCCGCCGCGATCCGGGCGGCCTGGACCTTGGTGACCATGCCCCCCGAGCCGACGCCGGCCCGGCCGACCGAGCCGATCTGCACGCCCTCGAGGTCCTTGATGGGGTCGTTGACCACCGGGATCCGCTCCCCGCCCTTGCGGGGGTCCATGGTGTAGAGGGCGTCGACGTCGGAGAGCAGCAGCAGCACGTCGGCCTTGATGAGGTGGGCGATCAGGGCGGCGATCCGGTCGTTGTCGCCGAACTTGATCTCCTGGCTGGACACGGCGTCGTTCTCGTTGACGATGGGCAGCACGCCGAAGTCCAGGAGCCGCTCGATCTGGCGGTGGGTGTTCTTGTAGTGGCTGCGCCGCATCAGGTCCTCGGCGGTGACCAGCACCTGGCCCACGGTCACGCCGTAGCGGGCGAAGGACTCGATGTAGCGGCCCATGAGCAGGCCCTGGCCCACGGCGGCTGCCGCCTGCTTGCCGGCCAGGTTCTTGGGCCGCCGGGACAGCCCCAGGGGCGCCAGGCCCGCCGTGATGGCGCCGGAGGACACGAACACGACCTCGATGCCGCGGGCCTTCGTCTCGCCGAGGGCGTCCACGATCATCCGCACGGCCTGCTCGTCGATCGAGCTCTCGATGGACGTCAGCGAGGACGAGCCGACCTTGACCACCACGCGGTGGGCGCGCGGGATGTCCTCGCGGCGCTCGATGGGGCTGCGGCGGTTCTTGCCGCGGCTCTCGCTGCTGAGCTGGACCGCGGACTTCTCCGCGACCTCCTCGAGCTGCTCGACGTCGATCTCGTTCGTCTGCTCGTTCATCCTGGGCGTCTCCCTCGTCCGGTGGGCGTCGTCGGTGTGTCGGTCAGTCGGTAGGTCAAGTCGGTAGGTCAAGTCGGTAGGCCGAGTCGTGCAGTGAGTCGGGTCGGTGGATCCGGTCGGTCGCTCCGAGCGGGCCGGGCGGGGGCGTCCTGCGCGTAGCCGCACCCGTGCCGCGGGGCGGTCAGTCCCCGGTGCCGGGACCGCCCGCGGCGTCGCCGCGCCGGGCGTCGACCGACTCGGTCCACACGCCGGCGGAGCGCTCGGCCTCGAGCTCGGCGCGGGCGGCGGCCTTGGCGTCCTTGCGGTCCTGGTACTGCTGGCGCTTCTGCTCGCGGGTGGGGCGGTCGATGTCCGCGAAGCGCAGGTCGGTGCCGCGGGGCCCGGCCAGCAGCTCGGCGCCGCCGACCATCGTGGGCTCCCAGTCGAAGACCACGCCGTCGTCCTCGGGGCCGATGAGCACGGCGTCCCCCGGCCGGGCGCCCTGCTTGAACAGCTCCGTCTCCACCCCGAGCTTCGCGAGCCGGTCGGCGAGGTAGCCCACGGCCTCCTCGTTGTTGAAGTCGGTCTGCAGGATCCAGCGGTCGGGCTTGTCGCCGCGCACGTGCCACAGCGGCTCGAGGTTGCGCTCCTCGCGGGCGATGGTGAACTCGGGTCCGCGCACCCCCTTGGGCCGCAGCAAGACCCGGGGCGCCTCCGCCGTGGCGGGACGCGCGGTCCGGGCCTCCTGGACGACCTCGCCCATGGCGAAGGTCAGCGGACGCAGCCCCTCGTGGGAGGCGGTGGAGACCTCGAACACGCGGTAGCCGCGGGACTCGAGCTCGGGTCGCACGAACTCGGCGAGCTCGCGCGCCTCGGGCACGTCGATCTTGTTCAGCACCACGAGGCGGGGCCGGTCGTTGAGGGGGACGGCCTGGCCGCCGTCGAGGTCGCCGTCCACGGCGTAGCCGGCGAGCTCCGCCTCGATCGTCTCGAGGTCGGAGACCGGGTCCCGCCCGGGCTCGAGCGTCGCGCAGTCCAGGACGTGCACCAGCGCGGCGCAGCGCTCGACGTGGCGGAGGAACTCCAGTCCCAGCCCCTTGCCCTCGGAGGCGCCGGGGATCAGCCCCGGGACGTCCGCCACGGTGTAGCGCACGTCCCCGGCCTGCACCACCCCGAGGTTCGGGACGAGCGTGGTGAACGGGTAGTCGGCGATCTTCGGCCGGGCGGCGCTGATCGCGGCGATCAGGCTGGACTTGCCGGCGGAGGGGTAGCCGACCAGGGCGATGTCGGCGATGGACTTGAGCTCCAGGACCACGTCGCGGGCCGAGCCCGGTGTGCCGAGGAGCGCGAAGCCGGGGGCCTTGCGCTTGACCGAGGCCAGTGCGGCGTTGCCCAGACCGCCCTGTCCGCCGGGGGCGGCCACGAACTCCGCGCCCTGGCCCACGAGGTCGGCCAGGACGTTGCCGTCCTGGTCCTTGACCACGGTGCCGTCGGGAACGGACAGCACGAGGTCCTCGCCCTTGTGCCCGTGCCGGAGGTCGCCCTTGCCGGGCCCGCCGTTGGGGGCGGGCTGGTGGGGGGCGTGGTGGTAGTTCAGCAGCGTGGTGGTCTGGCCGTCCACGCGCAGGACCACGCTGCCGCCGTCTCCCCCGTTGCCTCCGTCCGGCCCGCCGAGCGGCTTGAACTTCTCGCGGCGGATGGACACGCAGCCGTGCCCGCCGGAGCCGCCGGAGACGTGCAGGACGACGCGGTCGACGAAACTGGCCACGGGGAACTCCTCTGGTTCAAGAACGGACGGGCCACGTTAAGACTGTAGAGGGCGGGCGCTGGACGCACCCACCCTCTACCGGCCAAACATGGGTGGTGCGGGTCGGGACCCGCACCGGGGCCGGCTGCGCCGGCCCAGTGGACTACTCTGCGGCAGCCTGGATGTTGACGACCTTGCGGCCCCGGCGGGTGCCGAACTCGACCTGACCGGCGGCCAGGGCGAACAGGGTGTCGTCGCCACCGCGGCCGACGTTGAGGCCGGGGTGGAAGTGCGTGCCGCGCTGCCGGACGAGGATCTCGCCGGCGTTGACGGTCTGGCCGCCGAAGCGCTTCACGCCGAGGTACTGCGCGTTGGAGTCGCGACCGTTGCGAGTGGAGCTCGCGCCCTTCTTGTGTGCCATGAGGTGTGCCTACCTTCGGGTCTTTACTGGCTGGTGGAGTCTGGACGGGGACCGGGCCGGTCAGGCGTCGATGCCGGTCACCTTCACGGTGGTCAGCTCGGCACGGAAGCCCTGGCGCTTCTTGTAGCCGGTCTTGTTCTTGAACTTCTGGATGGAGATCTTGGGACCGCGGAGGTTCTCGACGATCTCGGCCGTGACCTTGATGCCGGCCAGGGCCTGGGCATCCGAGGTGATCTTGTCCCCGTCGACCAGCAGCAGGGCAGGGAGCTCGATGGTGCTGCCTGCGCCGCCGGCGACGCGGTCAAGGGTAACGAGGTCTCCGACGGAAACCTTTTCCTGGCGGCCGCCAGCGCGGACAATCGCGTACACCACTTGGGAACTCACTTCTCTCGACGTCATGTGTAAACAGTGTGGGTCGAGCGCATACCTGTCAGGACCAACGACGTTGAGACGAGCTGACGGTGACCGGCCCGTGGGACTAGGCCGAGGTCAGCGCAGGTTCGCCGCAATTCAGGAACTGCACCCGCGTGTGCCGCCAGGTGGGGTGTCGAGTTTTTACACGCGCGCACCGGCAGGGCACCGAAGATCAAGACTACTCGATCCGGTCAGTGCCCGCCAACCGGCGCTCCGCGACCGGCGCGGCGAAGAAGTCCCGCTCGAGTGCGCAGGCCTCCAGGAACACCTCCCGCATCCTCGCCCGCACGTCCGCCGGGGCCGCCCGGGCGGCGTCGTCGAGCAGCCGGCGGGCCGTGCGGGTGGACTCCTGGAAGCCCTCGTCCGCGTACGTGGCCAGCCAGTCCGCGTAGGGGTGCCCGTCGGTCCCGTCGACCGCGGCGAGCTCGTTCAGGTGGCGGCCCACGTCCGCGTAGACCCAGTAGCACGGCAGCACGGCGGCCAGGCCCACCGGGTAGGGCTCCGCGGCGGTGGCCGCGAGCAGGAACGTGGTGTAGCGCCGCGTCACCTCACCGAGACCGTCCCGTGCGCCGCCGGCCGGGGCGCCGCCGTCCCCGGCGTGCTGCAGCCGGGCCCGGTGAAGCTGCGCCTCGGTCTCGGTGCAGGACACGGCGCCGGCGGCGAAGAAGAGCCGCTGCTCCTCGTCGGGTGCCCTGGCCGCCAGCAGGGCGAGCGCCCGGCTGTAGCCGTCGAGGTACTGCAGGTCCTGGTCGAGGTAGGCGAGGAAGCGGTCCCCCTCCAGCCTCCCGTCCCCCAGGAGGCGGACGAACTCGAGCTCCTCGATCTCGCGCCGCACGGCCGCCGAGGCCTCCCACAGCTCGTCGCTGAACCGCTCCGGGACCGTGCCCCAGGTCTCGAGCGCCTCCTGGACGTGGTGGAAGTGGTGGACGGGCCCGCTCCCGTGGCCGACGGAGAGCTCCCCCGCCGCCTCCAGGGCGCCGCGCAGCCAGTCCCGGGCGATCCGCAGGCTCCGGGGCCAGTCCCCGTGCCGGACCTGGAGGGTGGCCAGGGCCGAGGAGAGGGAGCACCCGGTGCCGTGGGAGTTCTCGGTGGGCACGCGGGCGCCGTCGAACGCCACGAGGGGCGCCGGGGCGTCCGGGCCCACGAGGGCGTCCGGGGTCCGGTCGCCGGTGAGGTGCCCGCCCTTGACGAGCACCAGGGTCCCGTGCGCTCGGGCCACGCGGTGGCCCTGTGCGAGGGCCTCCTCCCACGACGACGCCGTGTCCTCCCCCGCGAGCACGGCGAGCTCCTGCAGGTTGGGGGTGATCAGGTCGGCGAGCCCCAGCATCGAGCGCAGGGCGTCCTCGGCCTCGCGCTCCAGCAGGCGCCCCCCGGAGGTCGCGACCATGACCGGGTCCAGGACCACGACCGGCGGCCGGTGGGTCACGAGCCACCGGGCGACGGCCTCGATGACCGGCACGGAGCCGAGCATCCCGATCTTGACGGCGTCGATCTCGACGTCCTCGGCGACCGCGTCGAGCTGCGCGGAGAGGAACTCGACCGGCGGGACGTGGATGGAGCGCACGCCCACGGTGTTCTGGACGACCACGGCGGTGACGGCGCTCATCCCGTAGCCGCCCATCGCCGCGATCGACTTGAGGTCCGCGTGCTGGCCGGCCCCGCCCGTGGGGTCGGTGCCGGCGATGGCCAGCACGCGGGGCACGCGGGCGGTCACGGGGCCACCTCCCCGGCGGGCACGGCGGCGAAGGCCCGCACGTAGCGGGCGGCCGCGGCCCCGGGATCGGGGGCGGCGCAGATCCCGGAGACCACGGCCAGCCCGGCGGCGCCGGCGGCGCGCAGGGCGGCGGCGTCCTCGACCCGCACCCCGCCGATGGCCAGGCAGGGCAGGGACGTGCGTCCCGCCGCGGCGGCGAAGCCCTCGACGCCCAGCGGCTCGGGGTGGTCGGGCTTCGTGCGGGTCGCCCGCACCGCCCCGACGCCCAGGTAGTCGACCGTCCCGGCGGGCAGCGCGGAGGCCGCGTCGAGCTCCTCCGCCGTGGCGGCGCTGAGGCCGAGCACGGCGTGCGGGCCGCAGATCTCCCGGGCGAGGACCACGGGCAGGTCCGACTGGCCCACATGCACGCCGGCCACGGGGGCGCCGGCTGCGCGGGCGGCGAGGTAGACGTCGGCGCGGTCGTCCACGAGCACGGGCACCTGCCGGCCCACGCGCTCGGCGACGGCCGTCAGCAGGGCGACGAGCTCGCGGACCGGGGCGTCCTTCTCCCGCACCTGGACCATGGTGGCGCCGCCGCGCACGGCGGCGGCCACGACGTCGGGGACGGAACGGGGCGCGCTCAGGGCGGTGTCCGTCACGAGGTGCAGGGCCAGGGCGGCGGGATCGAGACGGGGACTCACCGGGCACCACCCTCGCGCACGAGCTCCGCCCGCGCGGCGATGTCCTCCGGCGTGATGGCGTGCAGCCGGTCCAGCAGGGTCACGGCGAAGGACCCGGGCCCGGCGGAGCCGGCGGCCGCGTCCTCGGCCGCGAGGGTGTACACCGTGGTGGCGGCCACGGCCGCCGCCCCGGGGTCGGTGCGCACGGCGGTGAACGCGGCCATGAGGGCGCCCAGGGCGCACCCGCCCCCGGTGATGCGGGTCAGCAGGTCCGTGCCGTGCGGCACGCGGACGACGCCGCCGTCCGGGGAGCGCACGAGGTCCACGGGCCCGGACACGGCCACCGCCGAGCCCGCCCGCTCGGCGAGCACGGCCGCGGCGTCCCGGGCCGCGTCGACGCCGTGCGTGGCGTCCGTGCCGCGGCCGCCGGCGCCGCCGGCGAGGGCGATGACCTCGGAGGCGTTGCCGCGCACGACCGCCGGCCGGAACTCCAGCAGGTCGCGGGCCAGTGCCGTGCGCACGGGCAGGACTCCCACCGCCACCGGGTCGAGGACCCAGGCCCGGTCCGCGCGGCGGCGGGCCCCGACGGCCTCGTAGGCGGCGCCGCGCTGCTCGGCGGTGGGCGTGCCGGTGTTCACCAGCAGGCCGTCGGCGAGCTCCGCGAAGACCCCGCCCTCGCCCTGGATGTCGGTCATCGCCGGGGACGCGCCCACGGCGAGCAGCACGTTGGCGGTGAAGTTGGTGACCACGGCGTTGGTGATGCACTGCACGAGCGGCGCCGCGGTGCGCAGGTCCTCCAGTGCCGCGGCGGCGTCCTCGGCGAGCGCGGCGTCCGGCGGTGCCGGGCTCTCGGCCGACGGTGTGCGGGCGGGCGGGGGTACGGCATCGCGCATCTGCGACATCCCTTCGCTAGTACTGGCTAGATCAGGTTCGACGGGTGTGTTCTCAGCCGCTCGAGCGGCACCCCGTGTCAGGTGTCCTGCCAGTCTAGTCGTCGTGCGCTGCCCGCCGCGCGGGCGCCGGGGATGGACCCGCGCCCCGGTGCCCGGTTCGCTCCGGCGCGCCGCCGCGAGGAGCGGCCCGCCGGTCAGAAGAAGCCGTTGTCGTGCGGCAGGCGCTCCGGGACGGGCTGGCAGACCTCCCAGTGCTCGACGATCCGTCCGTCCGCCACCCGCCACAGGTCGTAGCAGCCGGCGGTGACCGGGTCGCCGCGCTCCGCGCCGTCGTCGTCGTCGAGCAGTCCTTCCGTGACGGTGAGGACGAAGTCGCCGTCGCCGAGCACCCGGTGGACGGCGCGCCGGGTGAGCCCGGTGCCCGTGGCGGGCCCGTGCTCGACGTAGCGCGGGTCGCGGGCCAGCTCCTCGAGGGCGTCCCGGTCGGCGCCGAGGAGGCGTTCGTGCACCCACTCGGTGACCAGGTCCTTGTTCGCGGCGGTGCGCTCGTGGCCGGTGACCTGCCGGGGGCCGTCGATCCGGTGCGTCCCCGCCGGTCCGCCCGGCAGGGGCGCCAGGGCGTCCCAGTGCTCGGCGATCAGCCCGTCCTGCACGCGGAAGACGTCCACCGCCACCATGGGGTCCGGACCGAAACCGTGGTACACGCAGTGGACCGCGACCATGTCGCCGTCCTCGAGCACCCGCAGGAGGTCGATGCGGAAGTCCTCCGGGAGCCGCTCGACCGCCGCCCGCAGGCCGTCGGGGCCGTCGGCCCCGAGTGCGGAGTGCTGCCGGAAGTCCGGGGCCCAGTGCCGGTCGACGGCCGAGCGGTCCCGGTGGCCGAAGAGCTCGGTGCCGGCGGTCAGTACGATCTGCTTGCTGCTCATGGCCGTCCCCTCGGGGCGCGGGCCGGGGAACCGACGGATCGGCCCGGTCGGGCGGTCCGCGCGTCGTGCGACCACGCTACTCGGGCCGCGCCCGACCCGACAGCGGTGCGGACGGTGTGACGACGGAGGACCCCGACCGTGACGGTCGGGGTCCTCCGTGGTCCTGCTCGGCGGAGCGGCTCAGCCCCGGTCGGCGGGCCGGCCGCTGGTGAGGTCCTCGGCCTTGACGCCCACGCCGACCACGGTCGGGGCCCGGCGGGAGGCCTCCTCCGGGGAGCGCTGGGCGACGGCCCTGGCCTCGTGCCGGGCGCCCTCGGCGGCGGCCGCCTGACCGGCGGTCACCTCGGCCTCACCGGGCCGGGCCTCCGGAGCCGAGGCCCGGCGGGAGCGACGACGGGGCCGCGCCGGCTCGGCGCCGGCCTGCGCCGGAGGCGCCACCGGGGCACCCGGCTGCTGCTCCGCACTCTGCGGGGCCGTGCTCTCAGGTGCAGCGGTCTCCTGGTCGGCGGCGTCGGTCCGCGTTCCCGCTGCGACGCCGTTCCCCTGAGCCGCCTCAAGGGCCTCGTCCTCCGCAGCGGGGACCGGCTCGGCGCCGGTGTCCGGGCCCTTCTCCCCGAAGGCCTCCGCGAGGGAGTCCAGGCTCAGCGGCCGGGCGTCGGCGGGCTCCGCCACGACGGCGTGACCGTGCGGCAGCTCGATGACCTCGCCCTTGATCGTCAGGCGCGAGCCCTGCTCCGCCGGCGACCGGTCGGCGGGGACCTCCTCCGGGGCAGCCGGGGCGGAGACCTCCCCCGCCTCGGGCTGCTGCTCGGGGGCCGCGTCCGTGCCCTGGCCGCGGTTGCGGCTGCGCTTGCCGCGGCGCTTCTTCCGGGAGCGACCCGAGCCCTCGGCGCGGTTCTCGGCCGGCAGGGCGGTCTCCTCGGCGCGCTCCGGCTCCTCCGCGACGACCTCCTCGTGGTGGGTGGCGGCCGCGATCGTGGCGAACGCCGTCCGCGCGGCCTCGGCCTTGGCCCGCTCCGCGGGATCGGGCTCGGCGGCGCGCTGCTCGGTGCGGGCGGGCTGCTGCTCGGTCCGGCCCCCGCGGCCGCGCTTGCGCTCCGTGCGGTTCGGGCGCTGGTCGCGGGACTCGCCCGGGACGCCCCCGGAGCGGCCCTCGAGCGGGTGGTCGTGGACCACCACGCCCCGCCCGGCGCAGTGCTCGCACGGCTCGGAGAACACCTCGAGCAGGCCGGTGCCCATGCGCTTGCGCGTCATCTGCACGAGGCCCAGCGACGTCACCTCCGCCACCTGGTGCTTGGTGCGGTCCCGGCCCAGGCACTCCACCAGCCGGCGCAGCACGAGGTCCCGGTTGGACTCGAGCACCATGTCGATGAAGTCGATCACGATGATCCCGCCGATGTCCCGCAGCCGCAGCTGCCGCACGATCTCCTCGGCCGCCTCCAGGTTGTTCTTGGTGACGGTCTCCTCGAGGTTGCCCCCGGAGCCGGTGAACTTGCCGGTGTTCACGTCGACCACGGTCATCGCCTCGGTGCGGTCGATCACCAGCGAGCCGCCCGACGGCAGGAACACCTTGCGCTCGAGTGCCTTCTGGATCTGTTCCTCCACGCGGTAGTTCACGAACAGGTCCTCGTCCTCGTCCCACTTCCGGAGCCGGTCGAGCAGGTCCGGCGCGACGTAGGTCACGTACGCCTCGATGTTGTCCCACGCCTCGTCGCCCTGGACGACCATGGTGGTGAAGTCCTCGTTGAAGACGTCGCGGACCGTCTTGATCGTCAGGTCCGGCTCCGCGTAGAGCATCTCGGGGGCGAGGGTCTTCGTGGACCCGGCCCGCTCCTGGATCTGCTCCCACTGGGCGCGCAGCCGGTTAATGTCGTGGGTGAGCTCCTGCTCGGAGGCCCCTTCGGCGGCGGTGCGCACGATCACGCCCGCGCCGTCCGGCAGGCGGTCCTTGAGGATCTTCTTCAGCCGGGCGCGCTCGACGTCGGGCAGCTTCCGGGAGATCCCGGTCATCGACCCGCCCGGGACGTAGACGAGGTACCGGCCGGGCAGGGAGATCTGGCTCGTGAGCCGGGCGCCCTTGTGCCCCACCGGGTCCTTGGTGACCTGGACCAGGACCGAGTCCCCGGACTTCAGCGCGACCTCGATCCGGCGGGGACCGCCCTCCAGCCGGGAGGCGTCCCAGTTGACCTCGCCGGCGTAGAGCACGGCGTTGCGGCCGCGGCCGATGTCGATGAACGCGGCCTCCATGGAGGGCAGCACGTTCTGCACCTTGCCCACGTAGACGTTGCCGATCAGGGAGTCCTGCTGGGTGTGCGAGACGAAGTGCTCGGCCAGGACCCCGTCCTCGAGGACGCCGATCTGGATCCGGTTGTCCTTCTGCCGGACCAGCATCTGCCGCTCGACGGACTCCCGGCGGGCCAGGAACTCCGCCTCGGTGATCACCTGGCGGCGGCGGCCGGTCTGCCGGGACTCGCGCCGGCGCTGCTTCTTGGCCTCGAGCCGCGTGGAGCCCTTCACGGCCACGACCTCGTCGACCGTGGCGGTCTCCGCGGCGCGGGGCGCCCGGACCCGGGTCACGGTGTTGGGCGGATCGTCGTCGCTGCCGCCCACGAGCTCCATGTCGACCTCGCCGCGGCGGCGCCGACGGCGGCGCCGGCTGGTGGCGCTGCCGCCCGACGACCGGCCGTCCTCCTCGCCCTCGTCGGCGAGCTCCGCCGTGTCCTGCTCCTCGGGGCTCTCGCCCGGGTCCTCGGCGGAGGCGTTCTCCTCCTGCTGGCGGCGCCGTGCCTCCCGGCGCCGGGCGGCGCGCTGCTGGGCGGCCTCGCGCAGCTCGTCGAGGTCCGGGGCGTGGAACATCAGCGAGGTCGCCGTCACGGCCGCGGCCAGCGGAGTGCCCGGATCCTCGTCGTCGTCGTCGATGTCCTGGCCGGTGTCCTGGTCGGTGTCCCGACCGGTGTCCCGGTCGGCGTCCGCGTCGGTCCCCTGTGCCACCGGAGCGGTGTCCTGGCCGGCGCCGTCCGGGGCGTCCGTGGCCGGCTCGGCAGCGGTCTCGGGGCCCAGGTCCTCGGTCTCGCCGGCGGGCTCGACGCCCTCGGCGGCCTCCTCCGCACCCGGCGTGCCGGGTGCGGGGTTCCCGGGAACGGCGGCCTCGTCGGCCACCGCGCCGGGGCGGTCGTCGCCGGGGATCCCGGTCCCGGGCGCCACGTCGAGGGTGTCGGTCCCGGCGGCGTCGCCGGCGGCCGGCTCGGTGTCCTGCCCGGGCCGCGACGGCTCGGCCGGCACGTCATCCGGCGCGTCGGCCGGGGACCCGTCGACCGGGGACTCGGCGGCGGGGGCCTGCGCGGACTGCGCGGGCCCGGACGGCTCCCCGGCGATGTCGCCCGGGGCCGGGGACCCGGGTCCGGCGGCCGGCCCGGACGGAGTCGGCTCGTCGAGCACGTCGCCCGGCGCTTCGGCCGCAGCCTCGGGACCGCCGGCCGGCGGGGCCGCCGACGGCTCGTCGAGGACGTCGCCCGGCCCGTCGGCCAGGGCCGGGGGCGCCC
>NZ_JBHVDI010000094.1:0-14515 GCF_042802875.1 Kocuria sp. NPDC057446
GGCCGGCGCGGGAGTCCCTGCGCCGGCCCCGCCCGCGCGCGTGCGGTCACTTCTCCCAGGGCGCCTTGATGGGGTAGTAGCGCTCCAGGAACTGCGTCATCCGTTCGGCGCGCTCGGGGCCGGGCACCTCCGGGAAGCTGCCGTCGTTGAGGCAGAACATGTCCAGGCTGCGCCGGCCGAGCAGCTTCTCCATCTGCTGCAGCCCGGAGCGCGTGGTGGTGTCCACGTACTCCGTGCGCGCCGTCTCCTGGGTCACGGCCCGGCCGGTCAGCAGCGCGTAGTAGTGGTAGAGCGAGTTGGTGACCGAGATGTTGTCGGCCGCGCGGAAGCGGCTGGCGGCCGTGCGGGCGAACTCGGCGGGGAACTCCCGCTCCATCTCGGCGACCACGCTGCGCCGCAGGGGAGCGGCGCAGTGCTGCAGGTGGCGGGTGGTGATGCGGCCGAAGCGCTCCCACAGGAGCCGGCGGTTGACGCGGGCCGCGTTCTCGAACCCCGAGCGCTCGGCGGAGTTCTCGCCCAGCCCGATGCGCGTCTCGTTCTCCACGAACTTCGTGATCCCGCCAGGCGAGAAGAACAGCGCCGGGCCGATCGGGCGGCCGAAGAACATGTCGTCGTTGGAGTACAGGTAGTGCTCCGAGAGCCCCTCGATGTGGTGCAGCTGCGCCTCCACCGCCTGCGAGTTGTAGATCGGCAGCGCCGAGGTGTCCGCGAAGAACTCCTCGCTGCGCACGACCCGCACGCGCGGGTGGTCGGCGAGCCACTCCGGCGGCCGGGAGTCGGTGGCGATGTGGATGTTGCGCACCCACGGGGCGAACATGTGCACCGAGCGCAGGGCGTACTTCAGCTCGTCCACCTGCCGGAAGCGGGCCTCGTGGGCGTCGCCCTCGCCCACCACGGCGTCGGCCATGTAGGAGGCCCGGACGCGGCGGTACTCCTCGTCGGAGCCGTCCACCCAGGAGAAGATCATGTCGACGGGGAAGTCGATGTCGATCGCGTGGTCGGCGAACATGTTCTCGATCGTGGGCCAGGTGAGACCGAAGCGCTCCACGGTGCCGCGCACGGCCTCGGCCACCGGGACGGTGCGCCGGGTCAGGGAGTTCTCGATGGGCAGCCGGATCTCGTCCTCGCCGAACTCCCACAGCTCCACCTGCACGCCGGTGCCGGCGCCGTAGTAGAGCTTGGACTCCGCGGCGTAGTGGGGCCGGAACAGCCGCAGCACCCGGGCGTTGCGGCGGGAGGACAGCTCGCCGTCGGCCAGCAGCTGCACGGTCTTCTTCTTGGTGTCCATGGGCTTGACGTAGTACGGCTCGCCCACGGCCGCGTCCACGAGGGCCTGCCGCAGCCGGGGCCGGTCCCTGAGGTCCACGGCGATGACGGGCCGCTCGTCGTTGCCCCGCACCAGCAGGTAGTCGACGCCCGCGGAGTCCAGGACCCCGCGCAGGAAGAGCAGGTTCTGGACCATGACGTCGTGCGGGGTCTGGTCCGTGATCCGCAGCGCGAAGCGGTCCTTGTAGCGGACCACGTCGTCGCGCTGGTCCAGGGCGGCGGCGGAGGCCCGGGACGCCGAGCGGAACACCTCGCCGTCCGTGCCGTCCTCGGGTGCCGCGAAGTACTCTGCGCCGAGCAGGGTCGTGTTGATGGTGCCTCCTCATGGTGTCGGGCCGCTGGGGCGGCGGTCTCATGATAAGCCGCGCGGACCGGACTCAGGAGGGGAGGGGCTGGCAGCGCTCGCAGAACCACACCGCCCGGTCCCGCGGCGGACCCGGGTACGGCTCGCCGGGGACGAGCTCGGCGTCGTCGATCCGCGCCTCCCGGACGGGACGGCCGCACCGGCGGCACGGCTGCCGGCCGCGGCCGTAGACCCAGAACTGCTCGCCGCGGCGGGCCGGGCCGCCCACGGTGGAGCGCTGCGGACGGTCCCGGTTGACGTGCAGCAGGCGGTGGGACAGATCCACGACCGCGCCGAGGTCCGGGACGGCGGCCACCGGGGTGAACGGGTGCAGCCGTTGCAGGAACAGCACCTCGTTGCGGTAGACGTTGCCGATCCCGGCGAGGTTGCGCTGGTCCATCAGCGCGGCCCCCACGTGCCGTCGGGGATGGCGGGCGAGCCGGGCCAGCGCCTCGGCCCGGTCCCAGTCGGGGCCCAGCAGGTCCGGGCCGAGGTGGCCCACGAGCTCGTCCTCGTCGGCCGTGGCCACGAGGTCCAGCATGCCGAGGTCGAAGCCGACGGCCTGCGCGGCCACGTTCTCGAGCACCGCCCGCGCCTGGTGGGCGGGGCGCCGCCACCGGGCGCCGCGCGGGTAGACGTGCCACATGCCCTCCATGAGCAGGTGGGAGTGCAGGGTGAGCGGGGCCGGGCCGTCGGGGCCGCCGTCGGTGCGGATCAGCAGGTGCTTGCCCCGCGGCACCACCTCGGTCACCGTGCGCCCCGACAGGTCCGCGGTGGCGATCGACGGGAACCGGAGGTCGCTGCGGGTCAGGATCCTCCCGGCCAGGGCGCGGCGCAGCAGGGCGGCCTGGCGGTAGACGGTGTCACCCTCGGGCACGGCCGCCCCCGGTGCTCGGGTCCGCGTTCACCGGCGCATCCTCAGTCCGCGCGGTGTCGAGTAGAACCCGCCGGCCAGCAGGGACTCCCGCACCGCGGTCTCCACGGGCCCGTGCCCCAGGACCCCGGCGCCGTTGACCTTCTCGATGGTCAGCTTGTCCACCGCTCCCCGGCGGACGGTCCCGGCCACGGCGGGACCGACGGCCGCCAGGGCGGCGGGGTCGTCCGTGAACGCGAGGACGGTGCGTCCCCCGCGCTCGACGTACAGGGCCAGGGCGCCGTCCACGAGCACGACGACGGCGCCCGCCTTCCGGCCCGGCCGGTGCCGCCCGGCGGGCACGTCCCCGCCGTCCGGGCCGGGCACGGACACGGGCTCCGGCCACTCGAGGGCCGCCCCGTAGGGATTGGCGGGGTCGGTCGCGGCCAGCGCCAGCGCCACGGGCTCCTCGGCGCGGACCTGGTCGTCGGTGCTGAACGTGCGCAGGTGGTCCACCGTGGCGGCCTGGGCGAACTGGGCGGCGCCCAGGCCCTCGACGAAGTAGCCGCGGCGGGCCCGGCCCGTGTCCTCGAGCGTGGAGAGCACCTTGTAGACGGTGGCGAAGCCGCCGGGGAGCTCCTCGACCGCCACCGGGCCCTTGGTCACCACGCCGTAGCGGTCCATGAGCAGCTCCGCGGTGGCCGACGCCCGCAGCGTGGGGTCGAGGGGCTCGGGGCGCAGCATCGACCAGCGCCCGGCCACGAGCGGGGAGTCGTGGCGCTCCAGGGTGGCCGCCCGGCCCGGGGCGCGCAGCGATCCGCCGGCCCCGGGGCGGGCGGACCCGCCGGGCCGCAGCCGGGCGGCGCCCCGGCGCGACGTGGTGCGGCCCCGCGGGGCCTGGGCCTTGTGCCGGTGGGCGGCCTGCCCGCCGGCCAGCAGGGAGCGCACGGGCAGGAAGGTGTCGTTGGTGATCAGCCCGGACCAGACGAGGTTCCACAGCGCGGTGGTCAGCTCCGCGGCGGGAACGGGGTCCCCCGCGGCGTCGAGCAGGCCCAGCAGCTGCGGGAAGAACCACGCGCCGCCGGGGGCCAGCACGTCGAGGACCCGCCGCTCCAGCGTGGAGTCCAGGGCCGCCGCCGCGACCTCGAGGGTCTCGGCGGGGGGCAGGGTGAGCTGGGCGGCCTCGCTCAGGTGCAGCGACACCCACCCGTCGTCGCCGGCCAGGGACCCGGCGCCGGACCAGAGGATCTCCCCGGAGGCGGTCAGCTCGTCCAGCAGCTCGGGCCGGTAGTCGGCCACCCGGGCCGCGAGCACGAGGGGCTCCCAGGCCGAGGCGGGCACGGCCACGCCCGCGAGCTGGTCCACCACCGTCAGCACCCCGTCCTCGCCGCGCAGCTGGTGGCCCCGGCCGACGTGCTGCCAGGCCGGCAGGAACCGGGCGTAGACCTGCCCGGAGACGGGCTCCACGTCCCGGCGCAGCGCGGCCAGCGAGCGGCGCCGGATCCGGCGCAGCACCTCGGACTCGCACCACTCGGAGGCCGCCGGGCCGGCCCCGCCGCCGTCCGGGCGCACCGGGCGGAACTCGCCCTCCACCACGCGCCGGTCCGCGGCGAGCCGCTCCAGCGTGGTGCGCACCACGGCCGGGCCCAGTCCCAGCCGGGCGGCGGCCTCGTCCACGGTGAAGGGCCCGTGGGTGCGCGCGTAGCGGGAGACGAGATCGGCCAGCGGGTCCTCGACCGGCTCCACGAAGGCCAGCGGCACCCCCATGGGCAGGGGGACGCCGAGGGCGTCGCGCAGCCGGGCGGCGTCCTCGATCGCGGCCCAGTGCTCGACGCCGCGCAGGTGCACCTTCAGGGCGCGGTTGGCGGCCACGAGCTGGTCGAGCCATCCGGCGGCGACGTCCTCGGGGCACGGGGCCTCCGGGTCCCCGGGGTCCTGGAGCCGGCGGACGGCCTCGGCGGTGGTGAGCGGGCCGAGCAGGCGCAGCAGGTCGGCCGCGCCCTCGACCCCGCGCAGCCGCCGGTCCGGGGCCAGCCGCTGCAGCTCCGCCTCCGTGCGCTCGATGACGTCGGGGTCCAGCAGCTCCCGCAGCTCGGCCCGGCCCAGCAGCTCGTTGAGCAGGGCGGCGTCGAGGGACAGCACGGCCGCCTTGCGCTCGGCGAGCGGGGAGTCCCCCTCGTACAGGAACTGGGCCACGTAGCCGAACAGCAGGGTGCGGGCGAAGGGCGAGGGCTGCTCCGTGGTGGTCTCGACCACCCGGATCGCGCGCCGTTCGACCGCCCGGTGCAAATCCTTGAGCGCGGGCAGGTCGTAGACGTCCTGGAGGCACTCGCGGATGGTCTCCAGGATGATCGGGAACTGCGGGTACTTCCGGGCCACGTCCAGCAGCTGCGCCGAGCGCTGGCGCTGCTGCCACAGCGGGGAGCGCCGGCCGGGGTCGCGCCGGGGCAGCAGCAGGGCCCGGGCGGCGCACTCCCGGAACCGGGACGCGAACAGCGCGGAGCCGCCCACCTCCTCGGTGACGATCTGGTCGAGCTCGTCGGCGTCGAAGAGGAACAGCTCCGCCCCCGGGGGCTCATCCTCCATGGCGGGCACGCGCAGCACGATGCCGTCGTCGGCGGCCTGCGCGGAGCCGTCCAGCCCGTACCGCTCGTGCAGCCGGGCGCCCACGGCCAGCGCCCACGGGGCGTGCACGGGCATCCCGAACGGCGAGTGCAGCACCACGCGCCAGTCCCCGAGCTCGTCGTGGAAGCGCTCGACCACGAAGAGCCGGTCCGACGGGACCTGGCCCACGGCCTCCTTCTGCTCGCCCACGTAGGCCAGCAGGTTGTCGGCGGCCCACTCGTCGAGCCCCGCCGCGCGCAGCCGGGCGCGGGCGTCCTCCGCGGACGCCCCGGCGATCTCGCGGTTGAACCGGCCCACCGCGCGGCCCAGCTCCACGGGCCGGCCGGGGCCGTCGCCGTGCCAGAACGGGAGCTTGCCCGGCACGCCGGGGGCGGGGGAGACGATGACGCGGTCGTGGGTGATCTCCTCGATCCGCCAGCTCGAGGCGCCCAGGGCGATCACGTCCCCCACGCGGGACTCGTAGACCATCTCCTCGTCGAGCTCGCCCACCCGCTTGGAGTTCTTCCCGTCCTGCTCGCCCACGAGGTAGACCGCGAACAGGCCGCGGTCCGGGATCGTGCCGCCGGAGGTCACGGCCAGGCGCTGCGCCCCGGGCCGGCCCTCGACGGTCCCGGTCTCCCGGTCCCACACGATCCGCGGGCGCAGCTCGGCGAACTCGTCGGAGGGGTAGCGGCCCGCGAGCAGGTCCAGGGTCGCGTCGTAGGCCGAGCGGGGCAGGGTCAGGAACGGGCAGGACCGGCGGACGGTGTCGAACCACTCCTCGACGTCGACCGGTCCCAGGGCGGTGGCCGCGACGGTCTGCTGGGCCAGGACGTCCAGGGGGTTGAGCGGGACCGCGAGCGGCTCGATCCGGCCCTGCAGCATCCGCTCCACCGTGACCGCGGCGTCCAGCAGGTCCCCGCGGTGCTTGGGGTAGAACCAGCCCCGCGAGACCTCGCCCACCTGGTGACCGGCGCGGCCCACGCGCTGCAGGCCCGAGGCCGCCGAGGGCGGGGCCTCGATCTGGACCACCAGGTCCACCGCGCCCATGTCGATGCCGAGCTCCAGGGAGGACGTGGCCACCACGCAGCGCAGCCGCCCGGTCTTGAGGTCGTCCTCGATCACCGCCCGCTGGTCCTTGGAGACCGAGCCGTGGTGGGCGCGCGCCAGCACCGGCGCGGCGCCCTCGTAGCGGCCGGTCTGCCGGCGCAGCTCCGCGGCCTCGGGCACGGCCCCGGCGGAGGAGGCGGGGTCCGGCCCGGTCAGGGCCGAGCGCAGCACCTCCCCGACCTGCCGGGGCGCGGATCCGGCCGGGGTCCCGGTCGTCCCGTCGTCGTGCGGACCGGGACCGCCCCGGCCGGTGCTGCCCGGGGCCGCGCCGTGGCCGGGGGCGTCGTCCCGGGCGCCGCCGTCCGGGGGACCGGGGTCCGTGTGCTCCACCCGGAACGCGTAGATCTCGTTGAGCCGCGCGGTGAGCTTCTCGGCGAGGCCGCGGGAGTTGGCGAACACGATGGTCGAGCGGTTCTCGAGCACCAGGTCCACGACCCGCTCCTCGACGTGCGGCCAGATCGACGCCGTGGTCGTGGGGGCGAGGGCGTCGAGGTCGTCGTCCCCGAAGGCCGACCCGGCCAGGGACGGCGAGGCGCTCGGCCCGCCCAGCACGGTCATGTCCGGGATGGGCACCGAGACCGTGAGGTCCCAGGTCTTCTCCGTCCTCGGCGCGACGACGGTGACCGGTTCCCGCCCGCCCAGGAACCGGGCCACCGTCTCGATCGGCTCGACGGTCGCGGAGAGCCCGATGCGCTGCACCGGCTGCTCCAGCAGGGCGTCCAGCCGTTCGAGCGTCAGGGCCAGGTGTGCCCCGCGCTTGGTGCCGGCCACGGCGTGCACCTCGTCCACGATGACCGTCTGCACGTCCGTGAGGGTCTCCCGGGCCTTGGAGGTCAGCATCAGGTACAGCGACTCGGGGGTGGTGATGAGGATGTCCGGCGGATTGGTGAGCAGCGCGCGGCGGATCGCCTGGGGCGTGTCCCCGGAGCGGACGCCCACGCTGATCTCCGGCGGCTCGATCCCGGCGTGCCGCGCCGTCTGCGAGATGCCGATCAGCGGGGCCCGCAGGTTGCGCTCCACGTCCACGCCCAGCGCCTTGAGCGGGGAGATGTAGAGGACACGGGTGCCGCGCCGCCCGCCCGCGGCGCCGGCGGAGCGGGCCTTGGCCCGCAGCGTCCCCGGGCCGGCAGGTGCGCCGCCCGCGGCGTCGGATCCGGCGGTGGCGCCGGCGGCGCCCGCACCGGTGCCGGGTGCCGCCTCGGCCACGAACCGGTCCAGCGCCCACAGGAACGCGGCCAGGGTCTTGCCGGAGCCGGTGGGCGCCACGATCAGGGCGTGGCGGCGCGCGGCGATCGCCCGCCACGCGCCCTCCTGGGCGGCGGTGGGCGCGGCGAACGCACCCGAGAACCAGGCCCGGGTGTGCTCGGTGAACAGGCTCAGGGCTGGTTCAGCCGCCAAGGCCCTGGATCTCGAGCTGGTGGATCCGCGGGTCACCGCAGGCCTCCACGGGGAAGGGGACCACGACGGACTCCGTGTTCTCGGGCGGGTAGACGCGCAGCCCGGCGGCGGTCCGGGCGTCGCAGGTCGGGTGGTTGCGGGCCTGGCTCACCCGCAGGCCCGCGGCGACGGACTCCCCGGGCGCCACGACCCGGCCGGTGCCGGGGACGGAGGCGTCCCGCAGGGCCGGCGAGCCGATCATCGTGCCGTCGGCGTCGACGAAGGACACTCCGGCGTAGCCGGCCAGCGTGCACGGGCCCTCGCCCGCGTTGGTGAGGACGACGTCCACGTGGACGGACCCGGCGGCACCGCCCACGGGGGTGGCTGCGACCTCGAGCTGGGACGTGCTGCACAGGGGAGAGCCGCCGGTGCGCGCGCCCGCGCTGCTGCCGCCGGCGGCGGCGCCGTCGCCCTGCGCGGTGGACCCGGCGGCGCTGCCGTCCGTGCGCTCCTCGGCAGCGTCCTCCCCGGCAGGGTGCTCCGCGGCGGGGTTCTCCGCAGCAGTGTCCGCCGCGGACGCCCCGTCCCCGGCCGTCGTGTCCCCGTCGGTCGCGGTCCGCTCCGCCGGGCCCTCGACCGCGGCGGACTCCACCGGCTCGGCGCTGCCCTGCGCCGCGGCCTCGTCGCCGTCCCCGGCCGGCCCCGTGGCCGTCTCCGCCCCGGTGGCCGGAGCCGCTCCCGGCGACGTCGTCGCGGTGGCATCCGTGTCGTCGGGGGCGCCGCCGGCCGGCTCCTCGCCCGCGCAGGCGGTGAGCAGCAGCGCGGCCGCGAGGGCGACGGCGCCCAGGGCGGGGCGGCGAGCGGGGGAGAGCGAAGACATGGGGGGACATCCTCCTCGGACGGACGTCGTGGCGTGCCACGACCCGGGAAGCACTCCCTCCCAGGCCCTTCATTCTAGGCGGGGCCACCGACACCCGGGCCGGAGGCGGCGCCCCGCCCCGGCCGGTGCCGCGCCCGGTGCGCTACCGCTCGCCGGACTCCGCAGGAGGCAGCGCCGCGCGCATCACCTCGGCGAGGTGGACGCCGTCGGCGCCCGTGCCCTGGGCGATCTGGGTCCGGCACGAGAAGCCGTCGGCCAGCACGATCGTCCCCTCCGCGGCGGCCCGGATCGCGGGGAACAGCTCGCGCTCCCCGAGGGTCTGCGAGACCTCGTAGTGCCCGGGCTCGAAGCCCCAGTTGCCCGCGAGCCCGCAGCACCCGCCGCCGACCACGGCGGTGTCCACGCCCAGCTCCGCGAGCACCCGGAGCTCCGGGCCGTAGCCGCTCATCGACTGCTGGTGGCAGTGGACCTGGCACACGGCGCCGGCGGGACCCGCCTCGGTGGCGAGCTCCCGGAACGGCCACGCGCCGCCCTCGTCGAGGTGGCGGGCCGCGAACGCGCCGAGCGTCGTCGTCAGCTCGGTGACCCGCTTCGCCCGGGGGTCCTCGGGGAGCAGCTCGGTGATCTCCTCCTGGAGCATGACCGTGCACGAGGGCTCGAGGCCGATGATCGGGTACCCGGCCGCCAGCAGCGGCTCCATCACGTCGAGGGTGTCCCGGAGGACCTTCTGCGTCATGTCCAGCTGCCCGGTGGAGTGCCAGGTCAGCCCGCAGCACACGTTGCCCATGGGCAGCAGCACCCGGTAGCCCATGGCCTCGAGGACCTCCACGGCGGCCTTTCCGGGGGCGTCGGCGGAGAAGTTCGTGAACGTGTCCGGCCACAGCACCACGGTGGGCCGGCCGTCGGCGTCGTCGCCGGGGCGGCGGGCGGGGCGGCCGCGGAACCACCGGGTGAGCGGCTGCTCCGCGAAGGAGATCATCCGCCGCTCCGGCTCGATCCCGCCGAGCCGCTTCGTCAGCTCCTCGACGGCGCGGTGGGACTCGAGCAGGTTGATCAGCCGGAAGGAGAGGGGCACCTTCTCGACGATCCGCATCAGGAGCGGCATCCAGCCCATCGTGAAGTGGGCCATCGGCCGCCGGCCGCGCCCCAGGAAGGAGCTCAGGCCGTGCCGGTAGTGGTGGTGCAGGAACTCGGCCTTGTACGTCGCCATGTCCACGTTGACCGGGCACTCGGAGGCGCAGGCCTTGCAGGACAGGCACAGGTCCAGGGCCTCGAGGGTCTCCTTCGACTTCCAGCCCTCCGTGATGGACTCCCCGCGCAGCATCTCGGCCAGGGACCGGGCGCGCCCGCGGGTCGAGTGCACCTCGTCGCGGGTGGCCTGGAAGGACGGGCACATGGCCCCGACGTCGGAGCGGCAGGAGCCCACGCCCACGCACCGGTTGACCGCGCTGGTGAACGAGCCGCCGTCGCGGGAGAACGCGTGCACGGGCGTCAGCTCGAACGTGCGCGCACCGGGGCCGGGGCGGATCCCCTGGTCGACGGGCTCCGGGTCCACCAGCACACCGGGGTTGAAGAACCCGTCCGGGTCGAAGACCGCCTTGAACTCGGCGAAGGCGGCCAGCGCCTCGGGGGAGTAGATCGTGGCCAGCAGCTCGGAGCGGGCCCGGCCGTCGCCGTGCTCCCCGGAGACCGAGCCGCCGTAGCCGTGCACGAGCCGCGCGGCGCGCTCGACGAACGTGCGGTAGGTCGCCGTCCCCTCCTCGGTACCGAGGTCGAAGGAGATGCGGATGTGCACGCAGCCCTCCCCGAAGTGCCCGAAAGGGATGCCGGTGAGGCCCAGCTCGTGCAGCAGGTCGTAGAGGTCGCGCAGGTACTCGCCCAGCCGCGCCGGCGGGACCGCGGAGTCCTCCCAGCCCGGCCAGGCCTCCCCGCCCTCGGGCAGACGGGTCACGATGCCCGCGCCCGCCTCGCGGATCCGCCACAGGGCCTTGGCCTGCCCCGCGTCGGAGACGATCACGGAGTCCACGACGTTCTCCGGGACGAGCCCCGGCAGCTCCCGGGCGGCCGCCTCGGCCTCCTCGAGGGTGCCCGCGCCGACCTCGCAGTACAGCCAGCCGCCGCCGGCCGGCAGCTCCCCGCCGGCGTGCTCCTGGCCCTGCCGGGTGCGCAGGGCGTCGAGCAGGTCCGCGCCCATGCCCTCGATGGTGTACACCCCGGGCACGCGCAGCCTCGGCGCCGCGGTGGCGGCCTCGAACGCGTCCGTAAAGCCCAGCACGGCGAGGGCCGTGTGGGCGGGCTTGGCCACCAGCCGGACCGTCAGCTCGGTGATGACCCCGCAGGTGCCCTCCGTGCCGGCGAAGGCCTTGGCGGCGTCGAAGCCCTTCTCGCCCAGCAGGTAGTGCAGCCCGTACCCGGAGACCTGGCGCGGGAACTGGCCGAGCTCGGTGCGCAGCATCGCCAGGTGACGGTCCCGGATCCCGGTCAGCGCCCGGTCGATCCCCGGCTCGGAGGTGCCGCCCTCGCGCAGCTCCACGATGCGGCCGTCGGCGAGCATGACCTTCAGCGAGACCAGGTTGTCCGCGGAGGTGCCCCACGCCACGGAGTGGGAGCCGCACGCGTTGTTGGCGACCATCCCGCCGATCGTGCACCGGGAGTGCGTCGAGGGGTCGGGGCCGTAGGTGAGGCCGAACTCGGACGCCGCGGAGCGCAGCTGGTCGCAGATCACGCCGGGCTCGATCGTGGCGGTCATCGCCTCGGGGTCGATCGACAGGATCCGGTTGAAGTGGCGAGACGTGTCGATGACCAGCCCGTCGCCGATCGCGTTGCCCGCCACGGAGGTGCCCCCGCCGCGGGAGACCACCGACCAGCCCCGCTCCTTCGCGAGCGCCAGCAGCTCCCGGACCTCCTCGACGCTGCGCGGCTCGGCCACCGCCTCGGGCAGCCGGCGGTAGATCGACGCGTCCGAGACGTAGGCGGCGCGGGTCGTGAGGTCCTCACGGATGTCGGTCATGGTCCACTTCCTGCGCGCCGGCACGGCCGGTCCGTCCGGGGTCTGGTCTCAGAGCTGGCGGGGTCGTCCCGGCGGGGACGAGGGGCTCACCACTCGGGGGCGATGGTGACCTCGGCGCCGTCGAGCTCCTCCGACCACTCGACCTGGCAGCTGAGCCGGGAGGTGTCGTGCCGGGTGTCGTCGAGCATGTCGAGGAGGTCCTCCTCCTCGTCGTTGATCTCGTTGGCCTTCGCGAAGGAGCCCTGGTCGAGGTAGGAGTGGCAGGTGGAGCAGGACGCGTTGCCGCCGCAGGTCGCGAGGATCGGGTACTTGTGGCGCGTGAGGGCCTCCATGAGGCTCTCGTAGTCCTTCCACTCGACGCCCTCGGTGCGGTTGCCCTCGCGGTCGATCACGGTGATGTTGATGCTGCTCACTTGGATGGCCTCCTCGGGGCACGGTCGCCCCTGGTCTCGACGTCGGGAATCCCGCCCCATTGTACGGTCGCCCGGCGGTCGCCCCGGACCGGCCAGGAGGTCGCACGCGGCGGCCCGGGGCGGCCGGAGCGGCGCGGGCCGTGCGGCTCAGCCGGAGACCGGCAGCGGCCGGATCGTCAGGGACTGGGCCACCTGGCCCAGGTAGCCGGCCTCGTCGTGCAGCGCGGACTCCGTGAGGCCCACCCCGGTCTCGCCGAAGGTGACGTGCGTGTCGAGGCCCACCCACGGGGAGACCGGCTCCCGGACCAGGTGCACGCTCAGGTCCACGTTGGGGAAGGCCAACTCGTCGGGGCCCACCCGCACGGCGATGCCGTTGGCGGCGTCCACCGCGGCGAGGAACTGCGCCGTGGCGGAGGACTCCTCCCCGGCGACGACGGCGTGCGGCGCGCGCAGCCACATGGCCGCCCGGCCGGGCCGGTGCTCGCGCACGGTGCGGCCCTCGAGGGAGGCGATGTACCCGCCCGGCCACCGCCCGGTCATCGTGGTGGGCAGGGCGTCGGTCACCGGCGGCAGGGCCTCCCGGTGCGTGCCAGCGGTGTCGGCGGTCTCGCCCCGGAGCAGCCGCCACACGCTGAGCCGGATGCAGGAGCGGCCGCCGTGGCTCATCGTGGCCTCGACCAGCTCGATGGTCCGGCCCGGGCGGACCACCCGGGTGGCCACCTCGACCTCGCCGCCGGGGATGAAGCCGAGGATGTCGTAGGAGAAGCGCACGGCCAGCAGGTCCTGGCGGGGGTGGTCGACCTCCACGGCGTGGGCGAGGAGGCCCGAGGCGGCGCCCATGTGCTGCTCGGCCTCGTTCCACGCGCCCTGCGAGTGCAGGGTGGAGCGGAACCGGGTGCCGTCCAGCCGCACGAAGTACGCGTCCGGGTACTCCTCCCCGTCCGTTCCCAGGTGCCCGGCTGCCTGCGCCGACGTCGTCATGCTGTGCCTCTTCCGTCCGGGCCCGCCGCTCGGCGGGCGTGGTGACCGCCACCACGGTATCCAACGGAGGCCCGTGCTCCCCGCCGGGCGGCGGGCGCGGCCGGACCGGCGCACCCGGGGCGGCCCGACGGTTCCGGAGCCCGCGGGCATGCGGAAGGCCCCGGATCCCTCAGGACCCGGGGCCTTCCCGACTGGCGGTGACGGAGGGATTTGAACCCTCGTTGGCTTTAACACCAAACATCATTTCGAGTGATGCACCTTCGGCCGCTCGGACACGTCACCAGCTCGCAGTACTGTACCGGCTGGCGTCCTCAAGCGCCAAAACCCGAGGGGCCGGCCGGAGCGGGGGCGGGCGGGCCGGCGTCCTCGTCCCGGCCGCGCCGGTGCGCCGCGAAGAAGTCGAGGAGCAGCCGGGAGCACTCCTCGGCCAGCACACCGCCGGTGACCTCCACCCAGTGGTTGAGCCGCCGCTCGCGGAGCACGTCGAGGACGGAGCCGGCCGCGCCGGCCTTGTCGTCCCACGCGCCCAGCACCACCCGGGGCACGCGGGCCAGGACGACCCCGCCCGCGCACATCGCGCAGGGCTCGAGGGTCACGACCAGTGTGCAGCCGTCCAGCCGCCACGAGCCCAGGGCGCGGGCGGCGTCGCGCAGGGCCAGGATCTCGGCGTGGGCGGTGGGGTCGCCGTCGGCCTCCCGGCGGTTGCGGCCCCGGCCGACCACCGTCCCGTCCGGGCCGACGACGACGGCGCCGATCGGGACGTCCTCCGTCTCCAGTGCGGATCGGGCCTCGGTGAGGGCCAGCCGCATCCACTGCTCCGCCCGGGCCTGGGGGCGGGAAAGCGGGGGCAGTGCCATGCGGGTCTCCTCCTGGGCGGGTCGCCGGGCCGGGTCCGGCGAGGGGGCGGGGTGCCCCTGCGGCCCGATGGTAATTTTGGTCCATGCGAGTGACCGTTCTCGACCACCCACTGGTGGCCCACAAACTGACCGTGCTCCGGGACAAGAACACCACGTCCCCGGTGTTCCGCCTGCTCGTCGAGGAGCTCGTGACGCTGCTCGCCTACGAGGCCACCCGAGGGGTCCGGGTGGAGCCGGTGGAGATCGACACACCGGTCACGCGCACCACGGGCGTGGGGCTGTCGAAGCCCCGGCCGCTGGTCGTGCCGATCCTGCGCGCCGGACTGGGCATGCTCGAGGGCATGACCCGGCTGGTCCCCACGGCCGAGGTGGGATTCCTGGGCATGGCGCGCAACGAGGACACCCTCGACATCATCACCTACGCCGAGCGGCTGCCCGACGACCTCACCGGCCGCCAGGTCTTCGTGCTCGACCCGATGCTGGCCACGGGCGGCACCCTGCGGGAGGCGATCAAGTTCCTCTACCGCCGCGGGGCCGAGCAGATCACGTGCGTGTGCCTCCTGGCCGCACCCGAGGGCCTGGCCGCCCTCGAGGAGGAGCTGGGGGACTCCGAGGTCAGCATCGTCCTGGCTGCGCGGGACGAACGGCTCGACGAGAACTCCTACATCGTCCCGGGCCTCGGGGACGCAGGCGATCGCCTCTACGGCGTGGTCGACTGACCGGCGACCCGATGAATCCGCAGACCAGGCTCTGAAAAGGCC